>PFMD01000041.1 GCA_002784945.1 Candidatus Kerfeldbacteria bacterium CG_4_10_14_0_8_um_filter_42_10 | reverse complement strand
ATTTTGAAAGAATACATTTATCTTTAAATGGTTTAACCCCTCAAGAAAAGCTAGAAAGTGTTACCCTTGACTGTTAACTGTACAGAGTTCCTTTTTAGGCGAATTGACGCAGTTTGTCACATTCGCCTCCCTTTTCCAGCGGATATCGGCTTATGTCTATATCTGCTGAAAAAGGGAAAGCACTTTGAAATAACTAAAAAGATATTAGAGTTTATTAAAATTGTTATTCCCGCGAACGCGGGAATCCAGAAACACAGTGGAGTAATATATTCCTGGATTCCGCATCGCAGTGCGGAATGACATGCTGTTTCTAGGAAAGATTTGCCCGCCCAAGGCGGACAATTGATTGATTAATACGTGCTAAAATCAATAAGATTGTAGATTAAAAATTATTTCAAGAAAGGATTTGGAGGAGGGAGCAAAGGAACGTTTTCCAGGAAATATCCGGCTTAGGCTGGAAATTACCTGATCGGAATGTTCCGTTTCCAGAGAGTTATCCTTAAGGACAACAAACTCTGGATCAGTTCACCTCCAAATCTTTCTTTGAAATAAATAATCCTGACGACACCTAATCTAAAATGGGGGAATCTGTAATGAAACAGTTATCCTTGGCTCTCTGGGTGATCATTCTGATCGTCTCGGTCGCTCTGGCTCAAGCAGACGGGCCATTTGTTCCCACGCCGGTGGAAAACGCTCCGCTGGACTCTCTGCCGCAAATGCTTCCAGTGGTGTATCATTCATTCCTCATCATTACTGACGGAGGGATGATCCAGGGAGACGAGATGCGGCGACTTGATGGAAAGAACGGATTCACGATCCAAGAAGTCAGTGAGAAAGTACGACAACTGGATCTCCGGCTTCCGAATAGCGCGGAACTGACGGTAATTATTGACTCCTTAACGAGTTGGCAACCGAGATATGTCGGCAGCAAGGACGTTCCGCCAATTCTAGGCACGGTGGCGCTTTCTGATCGAGAGGAGCTCTGCGCCCGTCGCATCAATGGTGAGTGGATTTTTGAAAAGGATTTCCCGCCCGACTTCCGATTCTCGGTGGTCCTGATTAAGAAGTAGCACTTTCGTTTCATGGCTCTTTGTCCGGTGGATGGTTTGTTCGCATTATGAATGACCATCCACCCTCTCTTTTAGCTGGTATCCCAAGTAGGATGTCAGCTGAAACAGGAGTATTTTGAAATTAGTTTTAAAGAAAGACATGCCCGCCCTAGGCGGATCAATTGATTAAAAAAAGCTTATTGAAAATTATAGATTGTTTCTGATAGAAGAGCAGTTTCAAAGGGAGAAATGGAGGTGAATTTGGTAGATCGCTCGTTCCGCATCTCGCGGAACTTGGGATAATGGAAGACCTTCAATTCGCCTTCAGTTCTTTCTTTGAAATTGAATTTTAAAAGAGTGAATTGGGGCGGAGCTTAAATAATCTGTCCTTTCCCAATATCTCTTCGCTCCAATTCTCTCGATTAAATGTTTGGAAGCAGTGTGCTGTTGGTACAGGGATAAAAGGCATAGATCGGACCTCAGAATGAAAAACTCTCTCCTTTATCCTGCATCCGCGGGATAATTCTCATTCTAAAGTTCGTATAATCCTATACCACTCCCTTGCCAACAGCACAGCGCTTCTAAATAGATCAAAGAAAGCGCGAATACGTATTCGCGCTTTCTTTGCTTTATTGATTGATAAAATCATGATAAAATGAACGAAATCGTATGTTTCAAGAGATCCGCCATAAACTAGCGACCACCATAATGGGTGGTGCCATTATTATCGGAACCGCTCAAGTCTTAAGCCGGTTGCTCGGCTTGCTCCGGGAGCGGCTTTTAGCATCTACCTTTGGAGCAGGGAACACGCTGGATGTTTATTACGCCGCTTTCAAAATTCCCGACTTTGTTTTTAATATCATTGTGTTAGGCGCTCTTTCTTCGGCGTTTGTTCCTGTTTTCTTGGAATACTGGAATAAAGATAAAAAAGAAGGTTTTAGAATCGCTAATTCCTTATTGAACATTATTTTTTTGGCCCTGCTGGCGGTTGGAGTAATCGTATTTTTCTTTACCGATCTCATAATCCCGTTGGTGGCCATTGGTTTTGATGAAGAAAAAAAAGAGTTAACGGCCCAGTTGGTTAGAATCATGTATTTGGGAATACTGTTCTTTGGCGCTAGCAATGTTGTTTCAGGAATTTTACATTCCCTTAGAAAGTTCATCGCCTTTTCGCTTGCCCCGATCATGTATAATTTAGGAATAATATTTGGCATTGTCGCCTTGGTGCCCCGTTGGGGAATAAACGGTCTGGCTTATGGAGTGGTGGCGGGAGCATTTTTACATTTAGTCATCCAAATTCCCTCTGTCCTTCGTACCGGTTTTCGGTATCGCCTGCTGTTTGATTGGAGCCTGGCCGGAGTGAAAAAAATTGGCAAGTTGATGTTGCCCCGGGCGCTGGGATTGGGAGTCACTCAAATCAATCAGATTGTGATTACCACCATTGCTTCTACTTTAGCGGTAGGAAGCGTGGCGGTTTTTAATTTAGCGAATAACCTCCAGTATTTTCCCATTAGCGTGTTTGGCGTTTCTTTGGCGCTCTCTTCTTTTCCGGTATTCAGCCAGGCTTTTACCGAAAAAAATAAAGAAAAATTTGTTCTCCATTTTTCTCAGACCTTTCGCCGGATTTTGTTCTTGATCATTCCGACCAGTATCATCGTTTTGTTATTACGGGCTCAAATTGTCCGGCTGATTCTGGGGGCCGGAAATTTTAACTGGGAAGATACTATTTTAACCGCTCAAACTTTGGGGTTTTTCTCTATTTCTCTTTTCGCCCAAAGCCTGATCCCGGTGCTGGCGCGGTCTTTTTATGCTTTCCAAAATACCAGAACCCCCGTCATCATTAGCATAATCTCAATGGTTTTGAATATTATTGGATCGCTGGTTTTTGTTCAATTTTGGGGGGTTTATGGCCTGGCGCTGGCTTTTTCTTTGGCCAGCCTGGTTAATATGATTCTGTTATTGATTATGCTGCGAGTAGAGGTAGGCGAGCTGGATGATCAGAGAATCATTAATTCCACGCTCAAAATAATTTTTTTATCTTTACTGATGGGCTTGGTAATTCAAGGATTAAAATATCTAATTGCTCCCCAGGTTGATATGCAAACATTCATCGGAGTATTTCTGCAAACCACGGGCAGCATGTTAGGCGGTCTGATAGTTTATCTTTTATTAGCGGCCGTTTTCAAGTTTGAAGAAGTAGCCAGTATGGTACGAATGCTTAAAAAAGCCAAGCAGCAGATTTTTAGATAAGTCTATATTCTATTGCTCGATTGTTTCATTGTTCCATTGTTGAATTTACCAAATTAACAATTGAACAATCGAACAATGAAGCCATGAAACAATGAATAACATTAGAAACTTTTGCATAATAGCGCATATCGACCATGGCAAATCCACGCTGGCCGATCGGCTTTTGGAATTTACCGGCACGGTAGAGAAAAGAAAAATGCGGGAACAGCTTTTAGACCAGATGGATTTAGAAAGGGAGCGGGGGATCACCATCAAGCTACAGCCCGTTCGCATGGTCTACCAGTTGCAAACTACCAGCTACATTCTGAATCTCATTGATACTCCGGGCCACGTTGATTTCAGCTACGAAGTTTCTCGTTCGCTTTCTGCAGTAGAGGGAGCGCTTTTATTAGTGGACGCCACTCAGGGCATTCAGGCCCAGACCCTGGCTAATTTGTACCAGGCCTTGGCCCTGAATCTGGTAATTATTCCGATTATCAATAAAATCGATCTTCCTAATGCCGAGCCCGCTAAAGTGGCGAACGAACTATCCAATCTTTTAGGGGTCAAATCCGAAGAAATAATTCTGGCTTCAGCCAAAACCGGGCAAGGAGTAGAAAAGATAATCCAAAAAATAATCACGGATATTCCCGCGCCGAAAAGTACCGGCGGCGGAAGACTAAAAGCCTTGATTTTCGACTCTTATTTTGACGAATACCAAGGGGTGGTGGCTTTGATCAGAATCATGGAAGGCAGCTTAGAAAAAAATGACCTGATTCACTTTATGGCCACGGGAAAAGACGCCACGGCGCTTTCGCTTGGTTATCTAAAACCGCAATTAGAGCCGGTTGCTAAGATCAGCGAGGGGGAAATCGGCTGTTTGATTTCCGGTCTGAAAACGGTTAAGGATTGCCGGGTAGGAGACACCGTTGTTCTGACCTCCGAGAAAGAACAAGCCCAGCCGCTGCCGGGATATCAAGTAGTGAAGCCGATGGTGTTTGCCGGTTTTTTCCCCAAAGAGGGAGAAGACAGTGGCCGCTTAAGAGAAGCTTTAGAAAAGCTCCATTTAAGTGATTCTGCCTTTACCTTTGTTCCGGAAAAATCTTCCGGCTTGGGCTTGGGTTTTCGTTGCGGGTTTTTGGGTATTTTGCATTTAGATATTGTACAGGAAAGGTTAAGGAGGGAATACGATCTAGCGGTAGTGGTAACGGTTCCCTCCGTTGCTTATGAAGTAAAGCTGAAAAGCGGAGAAGAATTAGTGGTTAATAGCCCCAGCGATTTTCCTGAAGAAGGAACGATTGAAAAAATCCAAGAGCCGTGGATGAAAGTGGATATTATTACTCCGGCCCACTATCAGGGAGTGGTTATGGAGATGGTGCTTAAGCGAATGGGTAAATATCTTACCACGGAATATTTAGAGCAAAACCGGGTCATTCTGCATTTTGAACTGCCGCTCACTTCTCTGATTGTGGATTTCTATGATAAACTTAAAAGCGTTACTTCAGGATACGCTTCATTGAATTACGATTTTGCCGGAATGAAAGAGACCAATATTCGCCGTCTGGATATTTTGGTGGCGGGGGAGCAAATGGAGGCGCTGGCGACTTTTGTTTACGAAAATTCCGCTTATGAAACGGCGCGGCGGATTGCCCAAACCTTAAAAGAAGCGATTCCGCCTCAGTTATTTGAAATTCGCATCCAAGCCGTCTTAGGATATCAAAAACAGGCCGGGATCAAATCAAATGCCGGCGGAAAAATAATTGCCTCGGAAAGAATCTCCCCAATGCGAAAGGATGTCACGGCTAAACTGTACGGCGGTGACGTTACCCGAAAAAGAAAACTTCTGGAAAAACAAAAAAAGGGGAAGAAGCGGATGCGTTCCCAGGGTAAGGTAGAAATTCCCTCTAGCGCCTATCTCTCGGTTCTAAGAGGAAAGTAGTTTTAATAAAAGATGGGATAGATCAAAAAGAAAATCATCCCTAATCCGGCGATCATGGAAATGATTATCCAAATAACTCGGAATAACTGGCGTCGCTTTCTAATCATTTATTTTAGCGGGCTAATCAATTATTAGATATGTCTAATAACTATTTTACAAAACATTTGAAAGAAGGGGAAGGGGTGGTCAAAATAATCCGTTCCTACCTGCTTAGCCATCTGGGATCAATGCTAATTTCCCTGTTTTTCATCATTCTGCCCTTTTTTCTTCTTTTTCCTCTTTTTCAAAGAGGTTTCTGGGGAGTTTTGATTTTTTTTCTGCTGCTTTTGTTTGGTTTAGGATTCGGCGCCCGCTTTCTGTTTTTATGGTATTTTAATGCTTTTGTCATAACCAATCAGCGCATTATCGACTTTGATCAACGAGGATTGTTCGAAAAAACCGTTTCGGAAAGCATCTACGAAAAAATTCAAGATGTCAGTTTCAAAAAAAAGGGAATCTTCTCAACTATTTTGAATTATGGTACGATTGTGATTCAGACCGCCGGAACTAACGCTAATTTGGAAATAAGGAATATTTTTGAACCAGAAAAAATACAGGAGCTCATTACCGAAATTCAAAAGAAAGGGCTGAAAAAAGGCGCGGAAGAGCTGTCCGCCCGGGAATTAATCGATATTTTGGAAAAAGCCAAAGAAAAAATGGGAGAAGAAAAATTCAACGCTTTCGTAAAGACAAAAAACATTCAAGAAGAATCGAAAGATGATTCTTCTCAAAATAAAGAAGAGTAAAATGCCCTCTAATAAATACAATCAGAAGTTCAACTTTAATAAAATCCTGCACTCCCGCCTTTTTCTGGCGATAGGGGTAGCGGTATTAATTCTTGTTTCGGTAGCCCTTAGCAAAGAGGTGGTAAGGAGGTACGCAGTCAATCGGGAAATCAATCAGCTGAAGAAAGATGTGGGAGATTTGGAAAAAAGAAATGCCGAGCTGGCCGATTTAATTCAGTACATTAATACCGAGGATTTTCAAGAAAAGGAAGCCCGGACCAAACTGGGTCTGGCCAAACCAGGAGAAAAAGTAATCGTGATTCCCGATATCCCCGAACAACAAACAGTAGAAGGAACAAACAACTTACCTGCCAACCTTGAGGAAATGTCGAATCCCCAAAGATGGTGGAATTATTTCTTTAGTCAATAAACTATGAACCAAGAAACCAAAAAAAACAACGTTTCTTCTAAATCAGAAGAAACGTCCAAAAATTCAAATTCTAAATCAGTCAAAGACGATTCTGCCATAAAAAATCAGGATCAGAAAGTAAAAGAAGATTCAAAATCTTCTAAAGAGTCTTCCGCTAAAAAAGGAAAAAGAAAACTAATTACCTGGATCATCATTATTTTTTTAATTGTGGTGATTGGAGCGCTGGCAACGGTGGGAGTCGGTCTGTATCGATATAATTGGAACGATAAATATACCAAGGCGATTGCCAAAGTCGTCCCTTACCCCGTTGCTCTGGTAAACTGGCACATGGTGAGGTTTTCTGATTTTCAGGCAGATCTTGATACCTTGAAATACTTCTATCAAAAACAGCAGGAGCTTTATCCGAGTGAAACACCGGCCAAAACAGACGAGGAACTGAAAGATACCGTTCTTACTCGTCTGGTTGAGGATGAGCTAGTAATCCAATTGGCCAAGCAGAAAAACGTTACCGCCACGCCAGAAGAAATAGAAGAAGAGTTCCAATTAATTATTCAGCAAGCCGGATCGCAAGAAGCTCTGGAACAAACCTTGCAAGATCTTTATCAGTGGAATGCTGACCAGTTTAAAAACAAGGTTTTGTATCCCTTTATTTTAAGAAGGGATTTGGAAAAAGAAATTCAGAACGAACCGGCAATTGACAGTCAGACCAAAACGAAAGCA
Source organism: Candidatus Kerfeldbacteria bacterium CG_4_10_14_0_8_um_filter_42_10 (assembly GCA_002784945.1). Taxonomy (GTDB): domain Bacteria; phylum Patescibacteriota; class Patescibacteriia; order UM-FILTER-42-10; family UM-FILTER-42-10; genus UM-FILTER-42-10. Next base: position 11,864 of record PFMD01000041.1, on the reverse strand, counting down.
CAGGAAGTTTTAGACAAAGTGAAGGCCGGAGAGCAAAGTTTTGAGGATCTGGCTCAAGAATTCGGCGAGGATTCCACCAATACTAATGGCGGAGATTTGGGGTATTTCGGCCGCGGAGAAATGGTATCGGCCTTTGAAGAAGCCGCCTTTGCCTTAAAGGAAGGGGAAGTCAGCGATTTGGTGAAAACTGAATACGGCTATCATATTATCAAACTGGAAGAAAAAACCACCCAGAAAGACGATCAGGGGAATGACAAAGAAGTGGTGCGAGCGCGGCATATCCTGATTCGTTATCCTGATTTTACCCAGTGGCTAGCCGACCAACAGGACCAGGCTCAAATCTTTCGCTTAGTAAACCCCGCTGCTTAAACACAGGACAGTTATCCTTGTGATAATTAATTCATCGCACCGCCACGCGACTTTGCGACTAAAGACCGTGGAGCATTTAAGTAATGGGGTAAAAATATAATACCTCCTTTAAAAAGGAGGATATAGACTCTAAAAAAATGGAGCCGATGGTGGGATTCCCCGCCAGAGGCGGGTCCGCCTTCCTTTGATTTTTTCGAATAATGTGGCGGAAAACCGCACGACTTATCTGTTATAACTTGGAGCCGACCGTGGGAATTTCCACCAGAGGCGGATCCGCCGTACCGTTAGATATGTAAATTCAGAATGGCGGAGAACCCACAATCTGCTTCACTAAAGCTTGGAGCCAGCGGTGGGACTCAAACCCACGACCTTTCGCTTACGAAGCGACTGCTCTATCAACTGAGCTACGCTGGCATAACAATCTTAATATAACTAAAACAGGATAAGCGGTCAACAAAAAAATGAGATTTGAAGAGAAACTAGAAGATATTGCCGAGGAGCACCAACCCTTTTTTTATCCGGGTCAAGGAGATGCCGCCGTTCTTTTGATTCACGGTTTTACGGGCACTCCGGCCTATTTCCGGAAATTCGGTAAATATCTGTCCGAAAAAGGAGTTTCCGCCTATGGCATTCGACTGGCCGGGCATGGTACTTCCTTGGATAAATTGACCAGAACAACCTACCGCGATTGGCAGGAATCGGCCCGGCTTGGACTGACCAAATTAAGGAAAGACTATAGCAAGATTGGCATAGTCGGTTTTTCTTTTGGCGGAAATTTAGCTTTTAATTTAATTACTTGTTATCCCAATGCCGTTCAGAAAGTGGTTACCGTGGGAACTCCCACTAAAATCTATCGGGAAAGACTAAAAAATAATCTGATTCCCGTTGCCAAAAGGATTAAAAAATACCACAAAAAAAGCTGGTGGATGAAAGTCAGGAATGAAAATTCCCACGCCGGTACCTATCAAAAAATTCCCTATAACAATTTACAGGATTTCATGTACTTCATCGGTAAATTCACTAAAAAAGAGCTTCCGGACATAAAAATCCCGGCCCTAATTATCCATTCCAAAAAAGATATTGTCATTCCTCCCATCAGCGCGGAGTATATTTATAACAATATCGGATCGGAAAAAAAAGAACTTTTCTGGGTGGAAAAGTCTTATCATAACCCCTTTGTCGATTACGCCACTCCGGAATTTTTTGAGAAGATTTATAATTTTTTAGCGGAATAGAAATTATTGCTATTTAGCTCACTCTTGAAAGCGTGAAATTTTGCTGATTATAAAAGATACAATACCACCAATAATAATTCCTAAAATTGAATAGTAAGTAATTACCAAAAATATACTCCCGCCGTCTTCGATAAATTCCCATACCGAGTCGCCAGTAATAAATGATGAAAAAAGAGTAATCGGTATAAGAATACCGAAGACAAATCCTGTGATAATTCCTGCAAGGAAAATATTTCTAGTTTTTTTCATTTTACTTTTATTATATCAATACGAAATCAACGTTTATATATCATGATTTTTGATTTAGATTTTCATGCCCATTCTTTTTAATTACAAAGAATAGAGCTATGGATATAGAAATAATCATGATCGAGTGAAATAACAATCCCAGAACCGGAACACTAGCATGTTCAAACGGCGATTCTTCAATTGGAATGCCGACTTCAAATAGTGTATAAGTTAACAGCGATGCGGAATTTAGCAAAAACAAGTAATAAGGAAAAAATAAAGACGATTATATATGTACTATAGGGTACTTTTATTTATTATTGGAGTATAGAAAATTTTGTTAATATATTTTTATATGTTTCAAGATATTTATTGAAATCGCTGGAAGTTCCAATTATTCCAGTTATCGTATAAAGTAAATCATTGTTTTTGAGATATGTAACAACGTCATTACCTAAACCTGTGATACTAATTTCTATCGCAGGTAAGCCGTTAACAACGGCATTCTGCCTATCTGTTTCTGTCAAGTTGCCAGCTGTTATTTGTTCTGTCGCCAGTTGTTCTAAGCTTTTATTTTTATCAATATTGCTGAATTCTATGTTTATTGCTATACCCTGACTTAATTCAGTTTCCGCTGTTTGCTGTTCGGCCAAAGGGTCATAAAAACGAATAAATTTTATATCTTGTATTTCTTTCAAGGTCCAATCTTTAGGAAAAATCACATTATATTTGCCAACTTCGTTGGTAAAAATGATTTTTCCTTCAGCGTCGGTATATATGGTGTATTCCTGGACTGTAGGCGAATTATTTACATTATTATTCGTTTCCTTTTTATCAAACACCTTATTTTGATCGACAAAAAATATGATTAATATGGTAAGCAAAACTAAAATTGTTATCACAATCCAAGTTTTGTTTACGCTTTTATTGTTTTCGTTGGGTGTATTCATGGTTATATTTTAACATATAGTTGTTATTTGTAAAAAATATGGGAAGAAGAGAGTAACCCCTTCTTCCCAGCATCGCTCACTGCCAGCAGTAGAATGATGTCATGCAGGTGTACCATTGCGAATCGTTTGGCGTTGGGATTATCGGGTAGCCATTGGATTGGAAATGATCAATATTTTCATACGCCGCAAGGTGCAGATGCGAACCCTCGGAATGACCGGTGTTGCCCACCTTGCCAATCAAGCTGCCGCACATCGGTTGTCCGGCAGCAGTTACCCATTGACCTACCGTCACAAAAGTCTGCGACAGGTGGGAATACCGAATGGCGACGTGATGAACCCAATCGTAAATTACGACATTGTTTCCGTAACCACCGTTGTGATGGCAATTGTTGTGACTTGAAGGACAACTGCCATACGCTTGTACAACTTGACCCGACATGCCAGCGTAAACATTTTTTCCAAAGTCAGCCGTACCAGGCCGATTTAAATCACGGGCATACCATTCAGCACCGCTATGAGTATACTTACAATTTACCGTGCATTGCGGGTCAATTTGGCCACCGCTTGTTCGTTCGCCCTGCCAGCCGGTCCATAACCACATGGATTCATTAAATGGCCAGGCAATGACGATACAGGCTCCAATGCAATCAATCTCCCCATTACCTCCTTTCATTGAGCTATCCGGGAAATTAGCTAAATCCTGTTTCTCCTGATTCACCGAACCCACCGGATTCTCCTGCTCTCCACAGCCGTAAAATCCGGCCGCAAGGGCTATCGCGAGGACAGCCATAGCGATGATCGTGCTTTTTCGCCACATTTCACTCTCCTTATTTGGAGTTTCTGCTGGTCAATTAATCCCGCCCAGCTTAGGATTTAGATTTGAATGAGCATCTATTTATCTTTTTTTGAATTTGAGTAAGGAAAGTAATATGATACTTTCAATTTAATTATGAAAAGAGATGATACTTGATTTTAAAACTGGCTTCGACCTTGAAACCCCTCTCCCCCAAATTCCCATTTCTGGGAAAGATTATTGGGCGTCCTCTTTTTTAGATAGGGGAGAGGGAAGTTTCAAAGCCTTCCGCTAACCTCATGAGGGTAATAGAAGTTATCCACTTTTGTTTGCGACGGCGCTGGCCCAAGACGGCGCTGTCTTTTTTGTTTATTTTTTAAGAACTTTTCTCAGAACTCCGATTTACTGATTTATTGCGACGGCGCTATGTTATGCGACGGCTTCATTTCTAATCTCATTTTATCAGATGCAGTTGTCATGTCAACAGCGTTTGCGTTTTTTTCACTCCATTTCGTCAATTATATTTTTGAAATTCAATGAACTGTATTTCCAATCATTGGACAAACCATGTTTTAAATGATTGCATGCCGTGTATCGATAATGATTCTCAAAATCTTTTTCGTTCCGTATAATGTGGTCGTAAAAAGATGATTGCCATCGGAACTGAAGGCGAGGATATATATCCTCGCCTTCGGGGCATAATAAATTGTTGATTTGAAATGAAGTGACTCGTTTCAAATTATGCATAATTTCCGAAATGTTATATTTTCCTGTCGGGCGTAATAACAAATGAATGTGATTCGGTAAAATATTAAATGCAAATAATTTAAAATGTTTTAATTCGCGACCAATTCGTAAATTATCCAATAATATTTCGCAATAAAATGGATTCTCAAAATATCCATAACCTTTATATGCATTGGTGGTTATGAAATAAGTGTATTGATTGGAATAATACCTTTTTTGCGAATTACGGTGTAAAATCATTTCAATAAAATAAGAGCGTTGTGAGAACGCCCTATGCTTTAACAAAGCTTGATTCGAGAATCGCGCTTTCTAGTTTTTCTTTCTCTGAATCAAGTATTTCTGATACTTCTCATCCTTTTTGATAATTTCCTCAATCAATTCTCGCAGGAAATCGGCTTTGGTTTTTTTAGTGTTATTGATTTTCCAATGCAAGAAATGAGAAATCTTTTTGGATATCCTTAGCGTAAATTTAATGTTGGGCACTTCGGAAAGCTCCGGATCCATTCCAAAAAGCTGAACGTATTCGGCAATGGTTTTTTCTAGTTCCTCTTCTTGATAGGGCATTACTTTGATGAAATCGGGAATTTTCTGCCCCAGCCGGCCCAACGTTTTTTTAATCAGGCTCCCTTTCTGATATAAGCACAAAGTGGGTTTTTTTTGCAGAACAGCGTGGGCTAAGAGGTAGCCGATTTCCGGATTGTCGGCCGTGGTTTCCATTACTATACCATCCACGTAGTTTAGCACGCTCTCGCCGGAAGCCTGGATTCTGGCTATTTCTCTTTCTTCCATGCCGAAAATAGAATCATCTTCTTCTTTGGTGATTACCATCAAACCGGCGGCCTCCAGCTTTTTGGCAATGTTCTGGTAAACCGGCCGGTTTTTTTCTTGATTGATTTCTGGTCGAAAAAAGTAAACGCGCATTTTAAGCTTCCTCCCCGATTTCTTTAGCGATACCCTGCTCTAATATCTTTTTTATTTCTTTCATGTTTTTGGTCCGGCCCAGCGCCCACATGAATTTCATCAGAGTGGCTTCGGGAGTCATGTAGTCGACAATCAATAAATTAGGCCGTTCCTTCTTAATGAAAGGATTAGTGGTGTGAACGACCAGAGCGATGCTTTTTTGCAGTTCCGTGATTTTTTTGATTTGGGATTGAGAGAGGCTAGACTGCTGCATTTGAATAACCAGGCCTTTCGGTTTTTTGTTAGTGACCCATTCCAGCAGATCGGAACTCTCTTCTTGGTACAGCGAAACAACCGATACTTTTTTTTCAAAATCGGGCTTGAAGGCAAAAGGAACCCTGGCTTTTTTAATGTTTTGATCCTCTATTTTGATGCCGAAATCAATGTTGCCCAAAACCGCCGGGGCCGGAGCGTCGAATAAATTTATGTTCAGCCCTTTTTCTTTAATGGCCTGGTTGGCCCGAACCAGCTTGTTTCCGAAGATAATGGAAACTTCCGCCGGGCCGTGGCTGGCCACCTGGATGGCGTTGATCAGGTTGGCTTTGATTCCCAATCCTTTGTATTTTTTGAACAGTTTTTTGTTCGCTTCCTGGCCCAAATTAACGGGAATCTGGGAGCCGGTGAACACCACTGGTTTAGGCAGATTCTGCAGCATAAAAGAAAACGCGCAGGCGCCGTAGAGCAGGGAAGAAGTATGGTGGGCTACTATGAATCCGTCAAACTCTCTGATGTGATTTGCCACTATTTTTCCGGCCTTGATCCAATGGTCAATATTCACTTCGGTTTCTTTTTCGCCCAGTATGAAAAACGGTTCAACTTCGGCAATGATGTTGACCTCAGGAATTTTATTCAGCCACGGCGTAACGTCTCTGCCGGTGATTACGGCATTTTTTTCCGGGCTATCTTCGATCAGCACCGTTCCGCCCAGGATGATTAAGGCAATTTTTTTTCGGGGAGTAGACATGGTATTAAGATACAAGGATACAAGAAACAATAACCAAACAAATCACAATATTCAAATTCCATTATTCAAACATATTCTGATTTATTAATTATTGCTGACAATATGTTCTTTAACTCCACTGCTTCTTGTTTAATACTCTCTAGTTCTTTTTCATTTGAATGAGGGTTTGCTTCACTAATTAATTCAAGCCAGTGGATTGTTTCTTTTGCTTCCTTTCTAGCTATGCGTAATCGGAGGATAAAATCTTTTTTCCCCAAAGCATCATTCGCCTCACGATAGTTCGCGCCAATGGAACCGGCTGAACCGACAAGCTGACCAATTAGACGATAATTTATCGGATTATTTGAATATTCTTTGCATAGCCTAATGACTTTCTTGGCAAATTCTGTTGTTCTATCCTCTAAGTCAAATTTTCTAGCAGTGTTTGTAATTTGGTTATTGATCATTGGTAATTGTTTGTAACTTGTTTCTTGTATCTTGGTTATTAGTCAATCAATCAGCTTTTTATATCCTTGCTTATCGTAAGTTTTATTGTTCATTAGTTTATTTGCAACGGACGCCCCTTATTAACCCCTAGTATCCCTTCTCAACCCTTATTAACCCTGAACAGAATTGGCGACGGCTCGCCCAATAGCGACGGCTTTATTATAGATTCTTGCTATTTTTAAGTCAATTACAAGCACTTTCTTGATTTTTTGCTTATTTTAGGGTATAATTTTGTTATAAGATTTGATAATAAGCTAAAAAATGGAATTACACACACCTATACTAATTTTAATTTCCGTTCTATTAACAATTTTATCTTTTTATGTACTTTTAAGAAATCCCAAAAATCCTATTTGCATTTCATTTTTTGTAATGACGTTTGGAGCAATAGTATGGGTGTTAAGTAATTCAACAAATACAGGACTGTGGGGAGATATTTTTATGAAGCTAATGTATGTAGGTGCGTTAATATTACTAACAGGTTTTACATACTTTTCTTTTTACTTTCCTTATAAAATTACCAACATTTCTTTTCCTAAACACCTTATTGTTATCACGCCTTGTTTAATAATGATATTAATTCTTTATACAACCAATCTTTTTATTATTGATTATGACGAAAATGGAAAAGTTTTAACAGGTTTTGTTTATAATATTTTTGCCGTTTATTTTTTAACATTTTGGTTCTGGGGTAGTTATAATTTAGTGAAAAAATATAAAAATGCTTATGGAATTCACCGTTGGCAACTAAAGAACATTTTTTTAGCATTGATTTTACCGTTCATTGCCGGTGTAACTACAAATCTATTATTGCCATGGCTTTTTAATATCTGGCATCTTGTTTGGGTCGGACCAATGTTTTCTATCATTTTTTTTGGGTTTGCTAGTTACATTATATTTAAGAAGAAGATTTAAAATTTTGATGCTTAAAAAAATAGGAGAAATAATAAAAAGCAAGATATTCTATTATGTACTACTAATAGTATTTTTTATGTTATTGCTCGATTATTTTATTAATGGCCACGATGTTATTGAGGAAAAATATGGAATTAAGATATGGACATTTACATACATATTTTTGATAAGTGAAGTATTATTTAATTTAGGAATTTACCTGATGTTGAAAGGAAGTGGCGTTTTAAAGATTAGGATTAGAGATTTAATTAAATTTAAATTTAGTCCATTATACAAAGATTGATTATTCTCACAATAATAATTTATGATTAAGGAATATATTGATGAAAAGAGTGAAAAGATTACGGAAAGTTTAACTATATAAATTATTACTTTGGTGTCAATTAATGTTAGAAAATTGTAACATTTGTATTAAATGAAAGATTTATTCAAATATTTAAAATAGATTAGCAATAAACACAATTAAAATGGATAACATAATTAATGCAGTTAATTACATAAGAAAAGTAGGATTGTATCCTGATATGCCAATTATTACAAGCGGTGTTAATGAGCCTCTGTGTGTGATAAATGGGAAAAGGTATTTAATGTTTTGTTCGAATAATTATTTAGGAATGACAGAGAATAGATATGTAAAGAATGCTGCCAAAAAATCAATAGATAAATATGGAGTAGGTCCGGGTGGGTCACGGGTCATTTCGGGAAACGTTGATATTATTGAAGAATTAGAAAAAAGTATAGCAAATCTAACAGGTACAGAAGATTGTATAACATTTCCTACTGGTTATATGGCAAATATTGGAGTTTTTAAAGCAGTGATGGACTCATTCGTGGGAAAAGATAACGAAAATGAAAATGATAATACTATATTCAGTGATGAAGATAATCATGGTTCCATAGTTGATGGTTGTAGACTAAGTAAAGCGAAGAAGATAGTTTTTAAACATAATAATACGGATGATTTAATTGATAAGTTAAGGAATAATGAATCTAAGAATAAACTTATTGTAACAGAAGGTGTATTTAGCCTTGACGGAGAAATTGTTAATCTGCCTAAATATATAGAAATAGCCAAAAATTATGGCGCTAAGATAATGATTGATGATGCGCACGGAGTAGGTATATTGGGGCGTAATGGCGGAGGTACGGGTGAATATTACAATTGCGTTTCTGATATTAATATACTAATGGGATGTATGGATAAAGCCTTAGGTGGTACTGGCGGGTTTTTATGTGGTAGTAAAATATTAATAGATTATTTAAGAATATCGTGTCGCTCATCCGTATTGTCTTCAGCAATTCCAACTATGATGGCAGGCGCAATGATAAAATCAATAAGTTTAATAAAAAAAGGTGATAAAATAAGGAAAGATTTATTAAGCAAGGCAGAATACTTAAAAATGGCGTTAATAAAATCCGGATTCAGAATTTTAGGAAAAGATACTATACCAGCAATTCCTTTATTTATTGGTGATGAGATCATCGGTATAAAATTTTCAAAATTATTATGGGAAGATGGCATATATTTACCAATTGTGCGTTGGCCAGCCGTTTCTATGAAAGAATGCCGATTTAGGATAATCATAATGGCAAACCATTCCAAAGAACAATTAGATAGATTAGTAAAAGCTTGTGTTAATGCCGGAGAAAAGTTAAATATAATAAAAAGTCATAATATTATTTAATTTATGTTTATAGTATTAATATAAAAACTAATGTTTGTTGTTAATATTGTAACCTTAGTAGCAAGTATTAGTAGTTTAATGTTGGGGTTAATAGTCCTAAGTCAACGTGAAAAAAAAGATACTAATGTAAGAATCTCTTTTTTTATTTTTTCTTTAGTGACATCTATTTGGGCTTTTCTTAATTTTTATTTTTGGGTATTTAATGATGAATTGTCTGTATTTAAAAGCCAATATGCTTTTGGTGGTTTAGCACTCATTTGTGCTTTAGTATGGATTTGGTATTTAATAAATCATTCTTTAAAAATTTATAGATTATTTATTGCTTTTATTCTTGGTTTAGCTGTTTTTATATTGCCTTTTACTGATGGTTTAATAATAAAAACCCTTATTAAAATATCATCAAAGAATTACGATTTTACCACAGGTTCGTTGTTTAGTGCTTACAGTATAGTTTTAATGGTAATAATGATAAGTTTATTATTGAATGTAACTTTGGCCTATAAAAAATCTTCGGGTTTAATGAAATCACAATTATTATATACATTAATTGGCCTTTCACTTTTTGCTTTTGTATCTATATTATTTGGTTTAGTGCTTCCTTATTTTAAATTACCAAAAGTAGTACCATTTGATTCGCAAAGCTCATTATTGTTTATAGGTTTTTCTGCGTACGCGATAATTAAACATCGTCTAATGGATGTTCGCTTTATCATCCGCAAGTTTGTGTTTTACTTTGGTCTGGGCATATTCATTTTTATTGCTTACTACATTGTCGCTTGGGTAGATGAAAATATGTTTGGCGGGCAGTATACCATTGGCGCGGTGCTTTCCGCGCTGGTGATGGGCCCATTGTTTTTGATGGGCTTTTTTTATACCGCGCGCGCCTTACGAAGAATTGCCAACAAATACTTTTTTACCAGCCTGTATGATTATCAAGAAACAATGGACAATTTCGCCAAACGCATTTCCGCCACCTTGAATCTTAATGAGGTGGCCAACGTAACTGTGGATACTATTAAAAAAACTATGTGGGTTGATAACATCGCGATTCTGGTAGGCGAGGGGGCCTACCGTCCGGTCAAAGTGGAGGGTTTCCAGGCAAGCGATCTGATTCATATTGCCAATAAGCCGGCTTGCCGCAATATTATTTCCGGTCTAAAGCGCCCCTTGGTTTACGATGAACTTTTAGTGTCTTCTAACGAAACCGCTTTACCGCCAGAAGATAACAATTACGCCAGAGAACAAATGTCCCGTTTAGGCATAGCGGTGGTTCTGCCCTTAATGGCCAAGGGTAATTTAATTGCTTGCGTTTTTATCGGACGTAAAATATCCAAAGACGCCTATACCCACGAAGATCTTAGGTTATTGGAATCACTGGCTAATCAGGCGTCAATCTCCATTGAAAATGCCCGGCTGTACAATGAGATTCAAACCTTCAATCTGACGCTTAAGCAAAAAGTGGACGGTGCCACCAAGCGCTTAAGGGAACTTTTAAAAATCAAATCGGAATTTTTAACTATCGCTTCTCATCAGTTAAGAACCCCTACCAGCATTGTGCGGGGCATGCTTTCTTTAGTGACCGAGGAAGACGGAGGGCTCTCCCGAGAAGAGCGAGAAAAGTTTATTCACCAGGCTTATGAAGGCATCAACCGGTTAGAAAGAATCATCCACGATCTTTTGAACGCCACGGAGCTGGAAGGCAAAAAAATGCATTTGGAACGGCAAAAGATAAGCGTGGAAGATTTAGTGCAGGAATCAATCGCGGGCTTGCAACCTTTGGCGGAAAAACAAAAATTGCAATTAAAGCTAGAAAAGCCCAAAGCCAAACTTCCCAAAATTATCGTTGACGCTCTTAAGTTCAAAGAAGCGGTGGTGAATATTATTGATAACGCCATCCACTATACGCCAAAGGGAAGCGTCACGGTAAAATTAGAAAAAGGGCCTTCCGAAGTCAGAATAATAGTAAGTGATACCGGAATTGGAATAAGCAAGAATGACATGAAAAATTTGTTCAAAAAATTCGTCCGGGGCGAAGGAATTCTGCAAATCCATCCTAACGGATCGGGCCTGGGCCTGTTTATTTCCAAAAAGATGATTGAAGAAATGGGCGGTTCCATTGCGGCAGAAAGTCCAGGCAAGGGGAAGGGAAGTACTTTTACGATTACTATGCCGATTAAATAGTCGAAATAATCTAGTTCAGTTTTGTAAATTTCCAAATGTTTGAAGGTCATTTTAACAGCAAAAGATTTGAAGAAGCTGGTTTAAAAATAGATCAAGAGAGAGTATTAACTTACTCAAAACTGAGTTGCCCATTTGATTGTCGTTACTGTTTTGCAGAAGATATGAATTATAATCAAAATAGAGACGTTGCTTATCTTTCATCAGAACAAAAAGAATTACTAGGTAATCTTCCTGAACAAATTAAGTTAATAATGTTGGGTTGTGATACTGAATTTTTCCAATCAAAACAAAATGCCCACGAGATACTAAATGGATTATTAGTTTTTAAAAAAGATATTTCTGTAGTAACAA
>PFMD01000068.1 GCA_002784945.1 Candidatus Kerfeldbacteria bacterium CG_4_10_14_0_8_um_filter_42_10 | reverse complement strand
CGATATGAAAACTGCTGTTTTCATTCGCTCCTCGCTTGTCGAAATAAAAAAACAGTTTGATTAATATTTAATCAAGCTCAAACTTCTAGACCTTATTGAATAATTTAATAATTCGGATCAGCTTATTAAATCTTTTTTCTTTGTTTCAAATTCTTCTTTGCTTATTTCACCTTTGGCATACCGTTCCTTCAATATTTCGAGAGCTTTGGAATCATGATTTGTTTTCTTATCGCTTACTTCCCTAACAATCCATACGATCAGCCACACTAAGCCAAACCAAAACAAAATCATCATTATACCGCCCAACCCCCAACCCATCATATTTCCAAAATAATAAGGCATATAGTTATCAAGAATAAATGGGTTAATTAATTATCCTCGCCAGCGCTTTAGCAGTAATGAATTAGTTACCACCGACACGCTGGAAAGCGCCATGGCCGCGCCCGCTATTTCCGGCCGCAGCTGCCAGCCGAAAATGGGGTAAAAAACACCGGCGGCAATCGGAATGCCGGCAATATTATAAACCAGCGCCCAGAACAGATTTTGGACAATTTTGCGGAAAGTGGCGCGCGAAAGATTGATCGCTCTAACCACATCCATCAGATCATTCTTAACCAAAACAATCTGACCGGTTTCCAGCGCCACATCGGTGCCAGAACCGATAGCAATGCCCAGATCCGCACTGGCCAGGGCTGGTGCATCATTAATGCCATCGCCGACAAAAGCCACTTTCTTGCCTTCGGCCTGCAATTTTTTAACCTCGTTCGCTTTATCTTGCGGCAATACTTCCGCCAATACGCGCTCTATACCCAGCTCACGAGCCACCGCTTTTCCAGTACGGCGATTGTCACCAGTAATCATCACGACTTCTACGCCATTTTTCTTTAATTGATTCACTGCTGGTACAGCGCTCGGTTTCGCCGTATCGGCCACCGCGATCCAGCCGATAATTTTTTTGTTTGAACCGATAATCATCACGGTTTTACCGGCTTCTTCTTCTTTTTCCACATCTTCCGCGATTATTTCCGTAGCGATGCCTTCTTGTTCCAATAACTTCCTGTTGCCTAAGATTACTGACATGTTTTCAATAAAGCCTTTGACGCCATGCCCGGGGACGGCCGTAAAATTATCTACTTCATACAAATTAATATTTTGTTGTTCCGCCTTCTTGATAATGGCGGCGGCTAAAGGATGTTCGGATTTGCTTTCAATTGATGCCGCTAATTTTAGAACTTCCGATTCAGTCGTTTCTGAAACCGTATGGACGTCGGTTACTTCCGGCTTTCCGTTGGTTAAAGTACCAGTCTTATCGAAAACTACTGTTGAAATCTTTCGGGCCGCCTCTAATGCTTCGCCACCTTTAATTAAAATTCCCTTGCTGGCACCCAATCCGGTACCGGTAATGATGGCCGTTGGCGTTGCTAAGCCAAGCGCGCAGGGACAAGCGATCACCAACACCGCGATAAAAGCCAGCAAACTTGCTACGAACGGCTGTAAGGCAATAAAATACCACGAAATAAAAGTAATCAGCGCCAGTGCAATTACCACCGGCACGAAATAAGCGGAAACCCGATCAGCAAAGCGCTGGATTGGCGCCTTGGAAGCTTGGGCCTCTTCAACTAATTTTATAATACTGGCCAAAAGTGTGTCCTTGCCTACTTTCGTTGCCATAAAAAGGAATGAGCCGTGCTGATTGATTGTGCCACCAATAACTACATCACCCCTATTTTTTTCTACGGGAATGCTTTCACCGGTTACCATGGATTCATCGACTGAAGAGGTGCCTTCTTCCACCAGGCCGTCAACGGGAATCTTGGTGCCAGGTTTAACCCGGATTATATCGCCGACCACCACTTGTTCAAGGGGAATTTCCTGTTCCCGCCCGCCGCGCTTGACCAGCGCTGTCTTTGGCGCTAACCCCATCAATTTTTTAATCGCTTCACCGGTTTTTCCTTTGGCTCTTGCTTCCAGCCATTTTCCCAGTAAAACAAAAGCGATCAGAATACTGCCGATTTCAAAGTACACCTCTCCGGCTACTAATCCAAAAACAACCAGCAATGAATATAAGTAGGCGGCTGTCGTGCCAAGAGCGATTAAGCTGTCCATGTTGGCTGTTCGAGCTTTCCAAGCGCCCCAGAAACCGCGATAAAATTGCCAGCCGGCCCAAAACTGGATAGGCGTGGCCAGTAGAAACTGCAGCCATTCCCGATAGGGAATTTCTTCGATAGCCGGGATCACTTTCATGCCCATGCTCAAAATAAGCACCGGGACGGCCAACAATACGCTGATAATAAATTTAGTTTTTATCCCATTTATTTCTCTGGCGCGTGCTTCTTCTTCTGATAAGTGGGCCTCGGCATCTTGTTTCAGCTCGCTGGCGTCATAACCGATTTCCTGGACCCGTTTGATCAGTTTATCAAGGGAGGTTTGCGACTGGTTAAAATCCACCCGCGCTCTTTCCGTGCCGTAGTTAACCGAAGCTTGCTGTACACCAGGCGTTTGGCGCAACTGGCGTTCAATCAACTGAGCGCAACTGGCACAGTGCATTTTACGTAATGATAAAGTTATTTGATTATACATAATATTTGTTTAGACTTTTATTTATAGTAAATACCGTATTTTCAAATCCTAAATTCGAAGTACTAAATTCGAAACAAATCCGAAACTTTAAATTTTAATTTCTCAAATCTTGCTATTAAATGGCTGTTTCGAATTTGGGACATTGGATATTAGATATTGTTTCGAATTTCAAATTTAGGATTTCGAATTTCAACAAACAAATATTTTAATAATCAACTAAAACCAGAAAATTAGAGATTTGCTATTACTCCACGATTATCTTTCCCTGATACATTCCCATATCGCAGGTAAACGCAATTTCTCCGGTCTTATTGGGAGTAAACGTGATATCGGTAACGGCAAACGATTTTAAGTCCTTTCGAATGTTTAAACCTTCAAAAGTCACGAAGCGCGAGCAAGAAGCATCCTCTTGCCGGTTGAAATGCAGAACAAGCGGAATACCCTTCTTTACCGTTATTACGTTAGGATCATACGCTCCTTTAACTAGAATGGTCGCTTCTTGAACCCCTCCTTGCTCCAATGCCCGTTCTTGCTTGCGCTGGAATCGCAGCCAAAGAAAAAATAATCCAATAACTACTAGAATTAGGACATAGCCGATGATTTGAATCGTTTGCATATTATTGAATATAAATAAATGGAACTATTAGCTTGGCAATTCAACAACGTATTTTCCCATATTTTCTATTTTACTCTTTAGCAGACTTGAGTTAAGCGGCCCGTTGTGTTCGATCTCTGCCTGGCCATTCAGATAATCAACGTTGCAACTCTGAATTTCCGGGAGTTCCAAACAGGCATCTTCTAATAGTAATTTACAGGAAGGGCAATGCATTCCTCGAATATTGATAACGGTTTTCATCCTTTAAATTAGCCAGATTAATAATAAAATACCTGACACTAGCATGGATATTCCCATAATGATTTTAACATAACGTAAACCGGAACTTTGTAATTTCTTCAATCGGTCAAATACGACTTTATTGCCCATGGCCGCGAAAAGCGCCACTAAGGGAAGCACGAACATCAAATTATAAATCAGTAAATAACTGACTCCGCGCCAGAACGTTGCTTGTACGCTTAACAAACTAATGGTCGCCAGATAAATTGCTCCGGAACAAGGAAATTCACACAAACCCACCAGCACGCCGAGAGTGATGGCCGAAATAACGGTAATTTCCGGTTTCCACTTAGGAATATGGCAGCGATTCAGAAATTCGGAAAGAAAGGGAATTCTAATGTTCGGCCAGAAAAAATCCTTAAGATTAAACAAACCCAGCAAAAGAACGAGAATGGCCGCGGCCCATCCGAAAAAATTATGAACGCCGAATAAATGGACCGCTTTAAGGATTCCCAGCCCGATAAACAAATAGGTAATAAACGTTGCCGCGATATAAAACAAACCGAAGGCGATAAACAAGCGCCGCTCCACTTTCAAAGAAACCAGCAAGGCGAGATAGAAAATAAGCACGCCGATGGCGCAAGGATTAAATGAATCGATCAAACCGTTAATTAGTACTAAATACAACATAAGGGAACTTTATGGTTGAACATCGGCGGTAAAATTGATAGTTATTAAGGAACGATCGGGATCATTAGTTTTTATCACCACCGACCGGCTGACCTTTCCTTTAACCGGCATTAAGCGCGGTTCGTAGATAATTTTGATAGCGGCCGTTTCATTCGGCGGCACTTCGGCCCGAAAAGAGCTGTCGCGCCGCATGGAAAAGCGTTTGCTGGTTTGACCCGCTGCGGTTACTTGAGCAAAAGTGCAATCACAGGAAGTAACAATATCGGAAAGGAACATCGGTTTAGTGCCGCTATTCCTCAGAATAATTTCTTTTTCCTTAGTTTCACTTAATTTCATGGAACCAAAATCAAACGAGGTTTCATTAATCTCTACTTTAGGCTTTTCTAGATCACTGGCCTGATATTGAGGTATCGGTTGAGCTTGAGAAGACGAGACGACCGCTATAATTCCTCCCACCACTAAAATTGAGACGATAATAATTCCTAAAATTATGGGATCAATCCTTTTCATCTCGTTAGAGGCAGGTCGCGGTCTCGAGCCTGCTGGTTATCAAACTGATAAGATATCTTATTTATCATATGATTAATTATATATTATCTTTAGCGCGACCGCGGCCTCTAGCGGGATTCATATTTTATTGATTTAAGGTCGTATCAACGAGCTGTTTAAATGAATCATACGGCAGGGCGCCGCTGACCAGCCGGCCGTTAACAAAAGTGGCGGGCGTGCCTTGGACTCCTTTTTGCTGTCCTTCTTGCGCATCGGTCCGGACCTTTTGCGCATATTTTCCGCTATCCAAACAATTATCAAATTGATCTGTTTTTAAACCCAAATCTTTAGCCCACTGCTTGAACTTATCCAGACTAAAACCCGCGGGCTGGCCGGCAAATAGCTTATCGTGATATTCCCAGAACTTGCCTTGCTCGTCAGCGCATTCCGAGGCTTCAGCGGCTTTCTGGGCATTGGGATGAAGATTAGCCAAAGGGAAATGCTTGTAAACCAGGCGCACCTTGCCTGGATAATCGTCTAATATTCTGCTTAAAGTCGGAAAATGCTTTTCGCAATACGGACATTCGAAATCGGAAAATTCCACCAGCGTTACCGGCGCATTAAAATCACCGCGCACATGATCTTTTTTGGTAATGTCAAAATTCTGGACCGTTGTTCCCGCTGTGTTTGGGTTTATTGAAGGAGAAGGATTAGTGTCGTTGTTGCCAACGTTATTTTTGGCAACCGCATTTTGATTAATGTCTTCGGCTTTTGCTTGATTCGACTTAAATAATGATGAGGCAAAGAAAACATTTAAAATCAAAGAAAAAACGCTGAAACTTATTAAAAAACCAAGCCAAAAATTGATTTTCGGAGATAGGGTGAATATTGATGCTGTAGAATTTACTGGACCTTCCGATTGCAACGGTGTTTCCGATCGTTCTGGCTCGGCAGCTGTTCCAATTTTTTCCATTGTGTATTCTCCGGTTTTGGTAACAACGGCTTCAATCTCCGATTCGCTGATTTTTTGTTCATCAAAAACTACGGCGGCTTTTTTGGATTCAAAATTAACCTTTGCTTTTAATATTCCTCCTTTGCTTTGTATTTTTTCCTCAATCAAAGCGGCGCTAGACGGGAAATCCATGCCTTTAATTCTATATTTTAGTTTGCGCATATGTATCGATTAATATATTTAATTTCATTCCTCTTTCAAAATATAATCAATTTCGAATTTGATTACCCACATTACAACTGCCGCTTCCTCCGCCGCAGCCGCAGCCAGTTGCTCCCGAAGGAACAAGGGAGGGATCGTTTGTGTTTAAATTTGCCGCGACAGTAGTTGCCGATCCCGATACGGGAACGTTGGAACCGACCGTCTTATTTTTTTCCACCACCTCAATAACACCCGAAATCATGCCCATCCAGCAGCTGAATTTGTACTTTCCGGCCTTTGTCGGAGTGAATTCTTTAATGCTGGTCGTTCCGGGCGTTAGGTCAATTTGGCCTTCAAACAAGCTGCGAGAGATAACGGCATTGGTACAACCGCTAGTTCCGGTATCAGTCACTTCCCATCGTACCGGCACGCCAACGGCTACTTTAAAATAATTCGGTTTATATCCGTTTGCCGAGGCTTCCATTTTTATTATTTGCTGGCCATTAACCACTGGGGGCAATCCGCTGTCGCTAGACTGATCAGGATTGTTGTTGTTTACCGAAGATGCTTTGGCCGCAGCTAAGTTACTAAAACTGGGAGCGCCAAGAACATTTAGCTGAGCGTTGATATTATAGAGAGCAAAAACCAGAACCACGATTCCGGCTACCTTAAGAAAACGCTGGGTTAGATTTGGGTTTTGAGAAAATTTGACGCTGGAAAGCCCAATCGCCAGTAAGGGGCCGGTTGTCCCTAAAGCAAAGAAAAACAAAATCAAGGCGCCCTGCCAAAAACTGCCCGAAAGCAACGCCAGTCCCTGCGCGGTCAAAGTAAAGCCGCAAGGCAATAAAAAGGTCAAAGCGCCCATTACGGAAGGCATATAGCGGCCCTGAAATTTGGATTCGTCAGCCACGCGGCGCGTGATAAATTTAGGCAAAGAAATTTGAAACCGCTGCAACGAACGAATCCCAAGCATCTGTAAAGCCAGCATTATCATCAAAACGGAAACCGCAATAACCAGTAACGATGTCCAAGTCAAAGATATTTTGAGCGTATTCCCCAGTGCTCCTAAAATGCCGCCAAAAACGGCGTAAGAGGCCAGCCGGCCGGCATTAAACATAAGGTGCGGCTCCATCTTCTTCATTGTCGAAGCGCCATCGGAATACTTTTCTATCCACTGTTTGGACATCGACAGAATCAATCCTCCTACCAGCGCGGCGCAACTGGAAAGGCCGGCCAGAATGCCGAACAAAAAGTAAGTGATCAAAGCGGAGTTGGAATTAACGCTAACCAGCGAGCTTAAACCGGATCGGATTAAAACAAAAAAACCGATTATTAACGTTAAGGCGATGATTATTGTTTTAACTGTCTGATTTTTGGGCGATGTTTTTTCCTTAACCACCGGCTCGTCAGAAAAGGTATAGCCATGTTGTTTGAAAACTCGATTCAATTCCTTGATCGGCGGCCGGCTGCCTTCGTACTCAACCGTTACTTGGCTGTTGTTAACGGATGCCTCCACCGACTTAACTCCTTGGAACTTAAGCAAATTCTTTTCCACCAGAATTTCACATGAGGCGCAATGCATTCCGGAAACGTGGTAAACATGTTCTTGTTTGTTTCGATTATTCTGAGCAGTGGTTGTTTTGTATCCTAAGTTTTCTATTTTTTTCAAAATATCGGATAATGAAATTTTTTCTTTATCAAATGTCAGCCAGACCCGCCTTGTTCCTATCTCAACATTAACGCTTATGACGCCGGCAAGAACTTCCATTTCAGTCTCTAGGGAGAGTTTGTCATTTTTAGTCAGATTGTTGCCAAGATAAAAACTGGTTTTTTCGTTCATTGATTTTTATTCAAAGTTTAATTAAAATGTTTGATTAAGATTCAATAATTAATTGTTTGGGACATATTTTTCTGGATTCTTTTTAAAGACTTTTTGGCACCCTGAGGCGCAGAAATAATAGGTAGTCCTTTTGTGGCGATGCAAAAACACGGCCTGCTGAGGTGACACTTTCATTCCGCAGACCGGATCAATGATTGTGGGAATAGAAACTCGGTTTCGCTTATTGTGCTCCGGTTTTATCTTTTTCCGATCCACTAAAATAGCGTGGATAGAGTCAAAAGCCTTAATAATATTGGGATGCGCCAAGCAATAGCTGATTTCCTTCCCATTGCGCTTTGTTATGACCAGGTTTTCCTGCCTTAATATTTGCAAATTTTGGCTAATATCAGCTTGATTTAAACCGGTCATTCTTTCTATTTCCCTTACGGCAAGGCAATCGTTGCGCAATAACTGAATAATCTCTAATCTTTTGGGATTAGCCAACGCTTTTAACAGCCGGCTATGCAATTGGAAATATTTTAATGACATATTCAATATATTGAATATATACCTTTATTAAAATGGCGTCAAGAGCGCAGTAGTCGCTCCAGCGCTTTTTGCTACTTTTTGCCTGCCCGCCTCTGGAGGGGTGTCAAAAAGTAGACCTTCTTAGGATTAAACAAAAAAACTGAACTCAATTCAGTTTTTGTAGTGCGGGCAAATGCCTATCTGCGAATTATTTGTGTCAAATACTAATTATTTTCGAATACCTCTGTTTATTCTGGCACTGGTCATCGGTGTAAACATCTAGTTCAACTTTTATTTCTCCGATCAGGTTTTTTGACTCAAAAACCGGCCAGAAATTTTCGGTGGAATTGGGCGCTAATTTTTCACCGATTTTTAAGTACTCCACCAAATGAAGATAGAGGGGCTTTTCATTTTTATTACAGATTAGAACATCACACTGGGAAAAATTAGGCTGGTCGTTTACATAAAAAGCCGGATAAGTATCGGTTATGGAAAAATCGTTAATAACTTCCTCCCAATTATCATTTCTAAGGGCGTGCACTTTTACATGTTCAGCACAGGTTAGAAGATAGCCGGGCAGAAAAACTTTTTCATATCCAGGGTAATCGGGATAATCAGCCTCGTTGACATTTATATTTAAATTCGCATTACCGATCGCTATTTCGTTATTTGTATTTTGATTAATCGACGGTTCAGCTGGCTTATTAACCACAATTATGACGGATATTAAAACCGCAAAGAAGACGAATAAAAAAATTATTGTTATGGTTAGACGGTTTTTCATATTGCCGATTAATCTTGTCTTGATTTTACTGCAATCTCTGATAAAAATCAACAAACTCGCAACATGCAATCTGGCTCCGAGCGACGCGTGAACTTAGAACCATTATTCTGAAAGGCTGGCACTCCTACGAAATGGACGCGGCTGTCAAAATGCTCGGGGCGAATCGCCATTCGATTGGATTGATTAACTATTCAGCCTTCCTCGGTTGTATCCATCCACCAAATACAAAATTCCCGGAACGAGAGAGGCGGCTAAGTTGATAGTAAGATTCGCTTCAGTCAAAAGGCCTACGACAAAACCTATCGCGACCGGAATGACTATGAGAAACCCTCCTGCTTTAGGATATTTCCAACCTAAAACCAAACCGATAAAGACCAACGGCACCATGGCCAACGCAACGTTTTCCCGTAATGAATAATCCGGATTGGCAAACGGCAAGGGATTGCCGTAGCCGAAATAAAATAGCAAACCGAAGGCGAACAAACGTTTATCGTCTTCGGTTTGTTAAAACCGCTTTATCAGCACGAAAAAATTATCTTAAGCAATCAATAAGCGAAAGTCCCGGCCGCAACGTCCACCCCGCCTCGGAAGTTTTCATCGTAAGCAAAGAAATCATCCAATAAATCTCCGTCGCCGTAAAATACTCTGACATGCGGACCGCCGCCCACTTCGGCGCCGGTTATTATTTCGTCTATGCCGTCGCCGTCAACGTCTCCGGCAGCGACTTTTACTCCCCCGGAAAAGGTGGCCGAATAGGGCAAAAACGAAAGCATTTCTGTTCCGTACCTGTTGTAAATTTTAATTTCCGGAGGAACCTTGCCCGGACCGGAGGCGGTGATTATTTCCGCTTTGCCGTTGCCGTCAATGTCGCCGGCCGAAACTTTAATGCCGGTTCTTTCGGTTTCCGATCCGACAAAAAATCCCGGAGTAAATATCATTTCGCCGGTGCCGGTAAAAGTTCTCACGTGCGTGCCAGCTCCATTTCCGGTGCCGCAAATTATTTCTTCCACGCCATCGCCGTCAAGATCGCCCGTAGCTACTCTGATGCCCGTTCTAAGATTGGAGGCATAGGCAAAAAATCCCGCGGTAACATCTATTCCCCCGTTTTCCCCGTCAAAAACCCGAACATGCGGGCCAAAACCTTCGGGAACGCCGGTTACTATCTCGCCTTTTCCATCGCCATCCACATCGCCGCAAGCCACGTATACTCCGCCGGTGATATTATCCGCATAGGCCTTGAACTCAATGGTCATGTCTCCTGTCCGGTCATATACCCTGACCCAAGGGGCTTGCCCCGGACCAGTGGCGGCGATTATCTCATCAATGCCGTCGCCATTCACATCACAAGCCGAAACATTAGCCCCGCCTCTGAAGGTGTCATCATAAGCAAAGAACCCGCCAAACATATTTGTATAAGACGAACTTGGTATACCGCCATGCTGATTAAACACCCTGACCTGCGGGCCGCCGCCCTGACCAGGCGCGGTAACTATAGAATTTTTTAGCGAATGTACCGCAGAAAAATAAGAAGCGTGATTAACGGTAAACGTGCACTCGGAATAATTGGCGTCAGAATCTTCTTCGGGGCCAACCCAAGTTCCTTGTACTAGGCAAGTTGATTCATTGGCCCAAGATTCGGCGCCTTCTTCCAGCGATTGAATAGAAAGTCTTTGTCCGGAATAATCAAAATCAAGTTTTATGGTAACTTCTACATTTTGGTCAAAATCCAAGCCGATTCCGGGAATTCCGATTCGCACCGTATGAACCGGATCGCCGTCCAGCCCGTCATCCGTTAAATCCTCGATATTATAATCTTGATTGACCATTTTATAAAAAGAAAATTTTCCGCCGCCGCTCTTTGTAACTGTCGTTCCTTCAGGAAAAGTGACCGTCGTGGTGTCTGATCCGAATATCCATTCCCCTTCAATTAAAACGGATGTTTCTTCGGTAGTATTAGCCACGGTCAAACCCTCGGCTCCCGGAAACAGAGCATTTAAACCGTCAGAATCATAATCTACTCTGTTACCGATCGCATCGGTGAGTGACAAGCCGCCCACTACCCAAATTCCTGCTTTCGACCACTTAGGCATTGTTAAGTTAGCTACATATGTTCCATCTAAAGAATCTCCTGACACTCTGGTAAAAGTACCCGAAACTGATTGGGTGCCAATTAAAGGCCTTAGCCATATATAAATACCCGCTGTGTCACAATCAGGCTCATCACCTAAGCAAACACCGGTTAAATCATCAGTAACATCCACGGTAACCGTTAATTCCTGATCTTCGTCAGCGGTATTTACGGTAGTCGGCGTAATTTCAAAAGATACCAGTGCGGGCGGATCAGCGTCTTCTAAAGCGTTGCTTGAAATAGGAAGATAAAAAATCCCAATTAGCATGGGAAAAATTGATAATTTAATTATTGTTTTGAACATAATATTGTTTGGTTAATAACAATATTATTATATCATAAAAAAACAAAAAAAGCAATATTTTATACAGTTAGCACCATGGGGTTACTGTGCGAAGTGCGCCTCCCTCTCTTTTTCAGCTTTTGAGGCTAAATTGCAGGATAAACTCCCTTCGGCTACGCTTCAGGACAAGTCTCGCCCGAGCTCTTCTGAGACTAAAAATGCATAAAAGAAAAATGACAAGTTTTTTTGCTTGTCATCTTTCTATGGCTCCTGGAGTCGGGCTCGAATCCCGCACAATTTTCCACTTCACACATGTTCAGTAGAAAATTTGCGGGACAGGCCGACAACCTTGATATACAAAATATGTGTAGCTTTGAAAGCAAAAAAGGTGCACATTTTGGCTCCTGAGCTCGGGCTCGAACCGAGAACCTACCGGTTAACAGCCGGTTGCTCTACCATTGAGCTACTCAGGAAAGCCAAAATGTGCACCTTTTCAAATATAATAAGTTACATGATACGAAAATGTTGCTTTACCATTGCCTGTCCACCGCAGTCCGAGTGAAAGGAGGACGAAGGCGGAAGCTATCCAGGAATAATGCATTATTTGATATTAAATTGTTAAGTTGCAAAAAATATTACTGTACCGAAAATATCTGCAGTGTTACTATTCGTTATTCGCTATTCGCGAATCTCGAAAAAAGAATGGCGAATAACGAATCACGATTCGCGAATCGCGCGTCAATAGTCTTTCAGCTTTCTCATTCCTTCATGCTCTTGAATTTTCTCTAGTGCTTTTGCTTCAATCTGCCTGATTCTTTCTCTGGTTACGCCGAATTCTTGACCCACTTCTTCTAAAGTATGGGCGACGCCGTCTAATAAGCCAAATCTCATCTCTAATATCTTTTGTTCGCGGGGGGGCAATCCAATAATAATGCTTTTTACATGATCTTTCAGTAATTGTAAAGCGGCGGAGCGGTCGGGAGTAATAGTCTTAACGTCTTCAATGAAATCTCCCAAACTGGAATCTTCGTCGTCTTCCCCTACCGAGGTTTCCAACGAAACGGTGTCTTGCGAAATTTTTATGATGTGATTGATTTTTTCCACCGGCTCGCCCATTTCCGCCGCAATTTCTTCCGGCAAAGGTTCTCGCCCCAAGCTCTGAATCAACTGCCGCTCTATTTGCTGAAACTTGTTAATCGTTTCGACCATGTGTACGGGAATCCGGATAGTGCGGGACTGGTCGGCTAAAGATCGGGTAATGGCCTGCCTAATCCACCAAGTAGCATAAGTGGAAAATTTATATCCCTTGCGATAATCAAATTTTTCCACGGCCCGAAAAAGACCCACGTTTCCTTCTTGAATCAAATCCAGCAAAGACAAACTGCGGCCGGTAAATTTTTTGGCAATACTAACTACTAACCGAAGGTTGGCTTCGATTAATTTTTTCTTGGCTTCTTCGTCTCCCCGTTCTTTAAGCTTGGCTAGCCTAATTTCATCTTCGCCATTCAATAAAGGAACTTTTCCGATTTCTCTTAAATACATTTGAACGGAATCGTTGGCAATGTCGCCTAAATCAAACTTCTTCTTATCCTCTTTTTCTTTTTCTTTGGCCTTTTTACCGATTACCCATGATTCCGGTTCCGTTTCCAATATTCCTTTAGGAGCTTCCATTACTTGGATTCCCTGTTTTTCAAATTCATCCAACAGATTTTCATAAACATCCAGATATTCTTCTATCTCGGGAAAGGCATAAAGTATTTCCGTTTCGGTGACAAAACCGCGGGAACGGCCTTTAATCACCAGCTGGTTGATCATATCCTGATTAAGCGTTTCTATGCTGACGGAAGGCTTTTTTCTGATTTTCTTCCTAATTACCTTGGGTTTTATTTTTTTCCTAATCACCGATTTTTTGGCCGTTTTTTTTCTCACTTTTTGAATGCTTTTCTTCTTAGAAGAAGCTTTGCGAAAAGTGCTCCTTTTTTTAGTTTTTTTTGTTGTTTTAGACATACTATAAAATTTCTAACCTTAAACACCCGTTCTTTATATCAGATCGGGCGATAATTAGTTAACTCTATTCCAACTGGCGCAATTGGTTAGTAAGTTGGATAAACTTCTGACTGAGTGTATCAAATTCCTCCTGATTTTGTGATGTTTTTTGCTCTTCGAGAACCTTGATTTTTTGTTCAATCGCTTTTAATTTTAATGAAATGACATTTCGCTTAAGCAGATTGATTCTTTCTTTAATGTATTGCTTTACGCTTAATTCGGCCAAATCAGAAAAATTTTCTTCGCCTAAAAGAAGAAGTATGTCTAAATAGGCAGCCGACTCATCATTTTTTTCCGAAAAAAGCTGTTGTTGGAATTCAGAAATATTGAATTGTTCCTTTTTAGTATAATAAATGACCAGATTTTTGTAAAGAAAGCTCTGTTTCTGTTCGATAAAGTACTCGGGAACAAGCTCTTTTACCGCAAGACTGATCTGTTCGGGAAAATACAACAATAAGCTCAGCAGTTCTTCTCCAATTTTAAGAAAGCGGCTAATGGGCTTTACTGAGCCTTCGGCGGTGACTTTTTGGACCGGAGCGCCCGGGCTTTTGACGGTTTTTCTTATTCTTTCCTTAAGGATCTCTTCGCTGACATCGATTTTTTTGGCTAGTTCTTTAAGCCAATGGGATTGTTCAATACCATTAGCGATTTTGACAATAATCGGCAAAAGCACTGCCGCGGCCCGTTTTTTATCCTCTACCCTGGAAAGATCGAAATTCTTAAAGGTGTTATCAAAGTAATACTGCAAATAGGGCTTAGCTTCTTTCACTGCCTTCAGAAAAGCATCTTTATTCTCTTTGATCGCCTCATCCGGATCTTTGCCGGAAAGGAGCTCTAAAACCTTGATATTCATCTCTTGCATCAGGGCCACCTCGATTCCTCTTTTCGCGGCTTCGGCGCCCGCCGCATCCCGGTCAAAAGCCATAATGATATTACTGGTATGCCGCTTAATCAACTTCAGATGCCCTTCGGTTAAAGCGGTGCCGGAAGAAGCCACGACGTTGGTGATACCGGCTTGGTGGGCGCTAATACAATCCGTATATCCCTCTACCACGATTACGGAATCCTCTTTTCGAATGGATGTTTTAGCCTGATCTAATCCATAAAGAATATGGCTTTTGTTGTAAATCAGAGTCTCCGGGCTATTGATATACTTGGCTCCTTGCTCTTCTTTCTGCAGGGTTCTTGCTCCAAAGCCAACCGTATTTCCGTGAATGTCGTTGATCGGGAACATTAGGCGATTCCGAAAGCGGTCGTAATAGCCGACCCCTTTTTCCTTTTTTACCGTCAGGCCGGCTAAGAAAATTTCCTCTTCGGAATATTCCTTTTTCTTTAGGAACTCAAAAAGAAAGTCCCAGGAATCCGGGGAATACCCCAGTTTAAACTGTTCTATGGCGTCAGGATCAATCTTGCGGGATTTAAGGTATTCTCGGACAAATTCCGCCTTAGGAGATTCCAAAAGCACTTTGTGATAATAGGCCGCCGTCAGTTTACAAATATCCAGCAGGCGGGTTCGCTTGTTCTGCAAAGCAGGATCTTCTCTTCTTAATTCCACGCCCGCTTTCTTTGCTAATATCCTTAGCGCTTCCGGAAACTCCACTCCTTCTATTTTCATCACAAAGCCAAAAATGTCTCCTCCTTCGCCGCAGCCGAAACAATGCCAAATCTGCTTTTCCGGCGAGACCATGAAAGAGGGGGTTTTTTCATTATGAAAAGGGCAAGGCGCTTTGAAATTAGCGCCTGATTTTCTTAACTGGATAAACTCTTGCAATACTTCTACGATATCCAGACGGTTCTTTATTTCCTCAATGGTGCTGTCTGTCATTTTTGTTCAGAAAATGTTTTTTAAACAGAAATTCCAGTTCCGGATGCATTTTTTCTTTACGGAGAAGCATTTTTTCCACGTCATCCCAGGTAAAAAATTCCGCCTTTTCTACCTCTTCATTGTTGATGCGGAACGGCCCGGCATGGCAGGTACTGAAAAATCCTATGAATTTACGTAAATTCATTCCGGAAACTTCAAAGCAATCCTTAGCCACAAATTCCAGCGGCGATTCTATCCCCAGTTCCTCGCGCAATTCGCGACTGGCCGCTTGTTCATAGCTTTCTCCTGTCCGTACGTGTCCGCAGGCGGCAGTACACCAGTAAAGCGGGAGGTAATCCTTGTTTTTACTGCGTTGTTGTAAAAGCACCCGATTGTTCCCGTCGTAAACATGGACATGCACGATCCGGTGCGGCAAATACTTGGCATACACTTCTTCTTTTGTCGCCTGCCCCAAAACCGCGTCGTTCATATCAACCCAGGTTAGTAATTCTTCGGCATTTTGCATATTAGCATGGTTTTATTAGAAATTTAACCTTATCCTATTTTTGTAATTTTTTCAAGATTGCTGGGGGAATTATTTGCCGGCTCGCTTTTCTCATTTTTCTCTGTTTGATCAGTTTTTTGACTCGGGCAATGTTATAAGGAGACCAAACGCTCCCGGGCCGGCGGGGAGAAAAGCGAATTACATGTTTTTGATCATCAATCCTTTTTTGTTTTGATAATAATATCAATAACCACAATATGGCAATATAGATTTGAGCAGCGCTCGTTCTTAATTACTTAACTTTATAAAGCATAAAATAGGCGCCATCATTCAGCTGGATAACAGAGGGGTCAGCGGTGATTTGATAGTTGGAATCATGAAAAGTCTGTCCTGAACCGACAAAAGCCGTGGGGTCGGTGGAAACGGCAATATTAATGCCGGCCGTAAAAAGATAATATTGGCCATTCGCTTGAAACACGTCTGGCACGGCGCCGTTAGAATAAGCGGTGCCTTTTTCTTCAAAGGTTAGCCCGTCTGGAGAAGTAGCCACCATTACTTTATTGCCGGCTACATCGCCGCCGTACAGATACCAGGTGTTGCCGAACAAATTCACATCCGGATCAAAAATCCCCGGCCGTTGGAACCGCACGCCCTCCTCTTGAGTGAAATGGATGCCGTCGGAGGAAATAGCCGAATAAATTTTGTTGACCGGTTCCATGCCGCTTTCTGATTTGTTTAAGCGCGCTTCATTAATATCAAAATAATATAATCTTACGCGACCATCACTGAGTAAAACCGGGTCTGGGTCAGCCGGAGCGCGATTGCCCATGCCTTCAATCGTCAAAATCTGCCGCTCGGTCCAGGTCTGGCCGTTGTCTGATGACGAAATCAAGCCCAGTTGTTCCGCCTGGCCGTTTACGGAAACATCCACGAAGTAGACGTAGATCACGCCATTTTTTATCACCGCTCCGGGCACCGAGGCATGCTCCGCTAAAATTTTGCCTGACGGTACCCAGACAGTAAGGTTGGTACTGGTGGCATAAGTAACCCGGTCGCGATAAGGGCCTTCGTTCATTTGCGACCACTGAAACATGTTAGGATCAAGCCCTTCGATGACACCGGTTTTTAGCGAATCCTGCAGATGAGCAACAACCTCCTGGTAGGGCGTTGTTTTTCCTTTGGGGAGAAAAATTTCCATCATGGCCCACCGGTACTGATTATTGGCTGGAGGAAGCATCAAATAATGATAGTAAAGCACATATTCACTGGCTTCTTTTTTAATGGCTAATTCCACAAAGGCATCCGCGGCATTGATCCTTTGGCCGGTAACGGCAGCATCGGCTATTGATTGTTGGACGGTGGCTAAATCGTCTTCTACTACTTGAGACATGGTCCAGTTTTCCACGATGCGTTTTTCCGATATGGAATAAACGGCTCCTTCAGGATTGGTGGAATAGTAGACAATATCATAGCCGTGGCGCTGTTCTTCAGTAACTGATTTTTGGACTTCTTCCGGCGCTACCTTAATCCATTCTTTTACGGTATCAAAACCATAATCAGGCAGGTCGCCCGAAAATGGTTCGTAAGTCACGTTTGGTTTGGAAACATTGATATTACTATTCGCATTGATATTCAGATTAACATCAGTTTGGTCCGATTGCTTTTTATCGGCGGAGCGGGTACCGAACCAGTAAGCGCCTACGGCAATGCCCAATACGACAATTATTATCAATAAGATAGTGCTTGTCTTTTTCATAGAAACAATTATTAATTGGTTAAAGCCTTGGAATGACTGGCTTTAATTTAAACTTTGCCCGCCTTTTTTTTATTACAGTTTATTACCAAGACAATAATGATAATGACCAGCACGACAATAATACCAATCAAAATATAGATTAGAAGGGAATCCGGTTCTTCTTCATCAACTTGAGCCACTGTTGTATTAGTGTTGGCATTAGCCTGCTGATTGGTCGCTGCTGCGGCGTTGACGTTGGCTGCTTTGTTGGTGTTTTGATTGACGTTAAGGTTAGTGTTGGTTGGCGCCGGCGCGATTAGATTCGGCTCTTCCGCGGCAGCGGCCGCACCGTAAAGACGAACTGTGCCGGTACCGCCCGGTTTTAAGCATTGGTAAGCGGCGGGAATTTTGGTGGTATAGTTTCCTGCGGAAAAATCTTTGTTGATGGCATAATCAGCGTTGCACCAAGTCGTTTGGTAGGGATCACAATCACCCCGTTTAGCTTCAAATGAGGCAAATTCAACGCCATCTTTATAAACAGTCACCGGCAGAGCCGTCTCTCCAGTCTGCCATTTATACCAAATTTGGAATTTAGAAACGGTAAAATTTTCCGAGAGCGTCCAGGCGGAACTGTCGGTAAAACTGCAAGCGCCCAGATAATTATCGGTGGAATCGAAAACCATGGCGTCGTCCGCAAAAACAGGGGCAGTCAGGCTTAGTAAGCCGCTGATTACTAAAACTAAAATGATTCTTTTCATAACATTGGTTATTTAATTATTAAATTATTAATTAATGAATTTTATTCCGCCGTGACGGTAAATGGCACGGACAAAGTTTCTTGGCCGTTGACATAAAGTCTAACGGAATAACTGCCAGCCAAGTTAGGCAAGCTATAACAGCAGGAACCATTACTGCCGGTGATAAGATTAGAAGAAGGACCTTGGGGTTCTACTTCAGTACCATTGGAATCGACAATGGAATGGGTAAGTATATCTCCTTCTTTAAAAACACCCAATACATTTAAACCGTATTGATCACCGATTTGAAAAATATCGGTAGTCTCCATGCTCATTCCCGGAATAATGGTAGTTCCGGCGGGTAAACGCTGCAGTTCCGCTTTGGTAATGGAACTGGTAGCGGTGTTGTTGGTATTGGTATTGGTTGCTTGATTGGCATTGCTGTTGATATTAATGTTCTTATTGGAATTAATTACCGTTACCGTGATTATGCCGCAGTCACGGTCAATACAACCAAGCTGATAGACCCCGCCGGGATCAGTATTACTAATTGAAGTGCTGAAAACGCCGCTGGTTGATTTGGCCCCTACATTCTTAAATTCAAAATCTACTGGCTGGTCATCGTTGGTCAAACTGACTCGGATGGTATCGCCGGCGTAAAAAGTCATGGTTTTATAATTCAACTGGCCGTTAACTAATTTCAGTTCAAAAATTTTGGTGATGCCAGATAGAGTGAAGGGCGCTTCCGTAACTACCGTATTGGTGTTAATAGGCGTTGTATTGGCATTAGTTTGTGTTTTTTTACCGCAACCGGAAAGAACTAAAGCAAAACTAACTAATAGGGCTGCTAATAAAACTAATTTTTTACTCATAATTATTGAGGTTAATAATCAGTTAAATTAGGCATTGAATCTCAACTACTTTTTAGATATCATCACTATTTTAAGTTTATTCTTTTTGTCGCTTAAAATCAATCAAACTTTTGTTTAGCGATATTGCCAAAACCAAATCAAAAAAGCCCCCAAAGGGGCAATTTTAATTGAGGATTGTATTTTTTAAGCCAGTCGGCCGTCCACTACTTTGATTACCCGGTCGCAAAAACGGGTTAAGTCCTCGTTATGGGTAACCATGACGATGGTTTTTTGCTTTCGTTTGACCAAGTCTTTCAGTAA
>PFMD01000010.1 GCA_002784945.1 Candidatus Kerfeldbacteria bacterium CG_4_10_14_0_8_um_filter_42_10 | reverse complement strand
ATTTTTCCCTGCGGGCCGGACCGACATCCCCAGGCTAACGAGATCTACCTCGTTATTCCAATCTCGCCCTAAGGGGAGTACTTTAAGAGAATAGAACATAATATCCCGAAGGGGGCGTTTTCCCAAATGCCCCTTTTTTCTTGACCCGGTCATTTTCTACAAAAATGAATCGGGTTGACATAATTTTTGGGTCCTATATAATGGAATACTAGAATATATATTAGCACTCATACTATCAGAGTGCTAAAAAACGCTTAATTATTAACATTTAAGCCAAAAATATGAAGTTAAAACCACTGGGTGATCGCATTATTGTCAAACCAATCAAGGAAGAAGAGATTACCGCGTCCGGCATCATTCTTCCCGACACCGCTGAAAAGGAGCAAAAATCCGAAGGCGAAATCGTAGCCGTGGGAGACGGCGAACGGATTATAAACCTAGGATTAAAGCCGGGAATGAAAGTAATTTACGGCAAATACGGCGGCGAAGAATTCAAAGAAGATGATATTGAATACAAAATATTATCCGTTGCCAAAGAGGAGGATAAAAGCGACGTTTTTGCAATTATCGAATAATAATTAATCCATCTATAAAAAAATGGCAAAGCAAATTTATTATGATGAACAAGGCCGTGATGCCCTGAGAAAAGGGGTCAATCAATTGGCCGACGCAGTCAAAGTCACTCTTGGTCCTAAAGGACGCAACGTTGTTTTGGATAAAGGCTTCGGTTCGCCCACCATTACCAAAGACGGAGTGACCGTGGCTAAAGAAATTGAGCTGGAAGATAAGTTTGAAAACATCGGAGCGGAACTGGTAAAAGAAGTGGCTACTAAAACCAACGATGTGGCCGGCGACGGAACCACCACCGCCACTCTTTTGGCGCAAATTATCGTTAACGAAGGTATCAAGAATGTGGCGGCTGGCGCTAACCCCATGGGAATAAAGAAAGGAATTGAAAAAGGGGTAGAAGCGGTGATCAATTATTTAAAGGAAATTTCTAAAGATATTTCCGATAAAGGCGAGAAGGAACAAGTAGCCTCCATTTCAGCGAATGATCCGGAAATCGGCAAAGTGATCGCCGAAACCATGGAAATGGTGGGCAACGAAGGAGTAATTACCGTAGAAGAATCCCAGACTTTCGGCATCCAAAAAGAAGTAGTGGAAGGGCTCCAATTTGATAAAGGATATGTTTCTCATTATATGATTACCAACCCCGATCGGCTGGAAGCGGTTTATGAAGATCCTTACATTTTAATTACCGACCACAAGATTTCGGCGATAAATGACATTGTGCCTTTATTGGAAAAAATGTCCCAAGCGGGCAAAAAAGACTTAGTGATTATCGCGGAAGAAGTGGAAGGCGAAGCGCTGGCCACCCTGGTAGTCAACAAGCTTAGAGGAACATTCAATTCCCTTGCGGTAAAAGCCCCGGGATTTGGCGATCGCAGAAAAGAAATGCTCGAGGATATCGCCGTAGTGACCGGCGGCCGGGTTATTTCCGAAGAGGTTGGCCTAAAATTGGAAAATGTCGATTTAGATAGCCTGGGCCAGGCGCGCAAAGTTATTGCCACCAAAGAAAACACCACCATTGTCGAAGGAAAAGGCGATGAGAAAGAAATAAAAGATCGAATTACCCGAATCAAGAAAGAAATTGAAGATACGGAATCCGATTTTGACAAAGAAAAATTGCAGGAGCGTTTAGCTAAACTGTCCGGCGGCGTAGCAGTGATAAAAGTGGGCGCCGCTACCGAAACCGAAATGCAAGAAAAAAAGCACCGGATCGAAGATGCCTTGGCCGCCACCCGGGCCGCGATGGAAGAAGGAATCGTGGTGGGCGGAGGCGTGGCGCTTTTAAGGGCAATTTCCGCTCTGGAAAAAATAAAGGCGGAAGGCGATGAAAAAGTGGGAATTGGCATTTTAAAACGGTCTTTAGAGGAACCCACCCGCCAGATTGCCGAAAATGCCGGCAAAGAAGGTTCCGTGGTAGTGGAAGAAATTAAGAAACTGGATAAGAATGAAGGATATAACGCCTTAACCAATCAGTATGAAGACTTAGTTAAGGCGGGAATTATTGATCCGACCAAAGTGACCCGATCCGCTCTGCAGAATGCTGCTTCTATCGCCGCTTTATTACTGACTACCGAAGCGGTGGTAACTGACCTTCCCGATAAGGATAATAAAGAAATGGGTATGCCTCCTGGAGGAATGCCTGGAATGGGAATGTAAAAATTTGATTGTAAATAAAAACCGTAGGGGCAATTCATGAATTACCCCTACGGTTTATTTATTATTAAGGGAATTTGTGTTATAATCAGAATAAGTAGTGGGATAAATAGATACTTTATGGAGGAAGAAAAAGAATTTCATTCTGAAAATGATGACCAAAAAGAACCGGAATCTGATGCCGGCCGTTCTGATAAAAATGAGGATAATCTGACGCTGGGCAAGGTTTTTTTGGGGTCAAAACCGCTGGGATTCTATTTTGCTCTTATTAAGTTCCCTATTATTTTTGTGGTAGTGGTGGAGATTGTTTATTTTCTATCGCAAAAGAGTTTTAATTATGTCTGGATTTTTGACTTAGTCGCTTTCGGTTATGTCGCGGCGATTCTAGCCAAAAAGCATCGGTTGGGTTACAAGGAGATTGTGATTGGAGGAGGATTTACCGGTTTATTCATCGGGTTATTCGTTGCCGTCTTTAAACTGATTTACTTTAGAAAACTTTTTTATTTTTTCAATCTGATCAGTGAACCGGCAATTACCACGCTAGTGGGAATTTTTTTCGGGATTGCCGTTGGATACGTCTTGCTCCATATTTTTAAAACTAATGAAAAAATCAATAAAGAAACTTTTCCGCCATTTGGCGAAAAGAAAGGAGGTGAATTAAATGGAAGAAGAAAAGAAAGAGGTTAAAGGAGACCAAAAGGACATTGAAGAGAATAAAACTATCGCCGCTATCGGCTATATTTGGATTCTATGTCTTATTCCTCTGCTTCTTAAGAAAAACAGTAAATTTGCTCAATTCCATGGAAAACAGGGATTAATTCTGTTTATCATAGATATTGTCGGATTCGTATTCTTTTGGATTCCGTTTTTTGGCTGGCTTTTAGGGTTATTACTGATTATCGTATCGATTATTGGAATCTTAAAGGCATTATCCGGAGAGTATTGGAAAATGCCGGTTATTGGAGATTTCGCCAAAAAGATTAATATCTAATCAGATTAAAAACCTAAGCTGGCCCTGGATTCTCTTAATTCAGCAAAGGGCGGCTTTGTTAACTGCAAGGTGTTACTTCTCCCCCTCTCTTTACTTCTCTTTAAAAAAGGAGAAAAAAAGAAGAGGGGGGTTGACCTTGTGAATGAAATAATTTATGTCTAAATCCAAAAAATTTATTATCTGGTTTAAGAATCTTACTATTAAAGATGTACCTTTGGTGGGAGGTAAAAACGCTTCTCTGGGAGAAATGTATCGTAACCTGATTAAAAAGGGGGTAAGAATTCCCAATGGTTTTGCCGTAACGGCACCAGCTTATTTTCATTTTTTGGAAAAAGCAAAAATCCAGAACCAAATCAAAAAAATACTAAAGGATTTAAATACTCATAATATCCAGAACTTAAAATCGAGAGGAAAAGCGGTCCGCCAGACTATTCTTGCGGCTCAGCTCCCCTCTGATTTAGAAAGAAAAATTACAGAAAATTACCGCCAGCTGGAAAAAGAATACGGTAAAGGAGTCGATGTCGCGGTCCGTTCATCCGCCACGGCCGAAGATCTACCGGATGCTTCGTTTGCCGGCCAGCAGGAAACCTTTTTGAATATTCGCGGTGAAAAAGCATTATTAGAGGCCTGCAAAAAATGTTTTGCCTCCCTTTTTACCGACCGCGCAATTTCTTACCGCGTAGACAAAAAATTCAATCACTTTAAAATCGGCTTATCAGTGGCCGTACAAAAAATGGTTCGCTCGGATCAGGCTTCTTCCGGCGTAATGTTTTCTATTGATACCGAAAGCGGATTCAAAGACGTGGTGCTGATTGAAGGATCCTGGGGATTAGGAGAAAACGTGGTACAGGGGAAAGTGAATCCGGACGCGTTTTATGTTTTTAAACCTACTTTAGCTAAAAGGTTTAATGCGATTGTTTCTCGCCGCATGGGGACCAAAAAAATCAAAATGATTTACCGAACCGCTCAAAAATCAGGCGGCACCAAAAATGTTCCGGTTGCCGAAGAAGATCAAAGCAGATACGTTTTAACTAATAAAGAGGTTTTGCAACTAGCTCGCTGGGCCGTAATAATCGAAAAGCACTATTCCCAAGAAGCGGGGTATTATAAGCCGATGGATATGGAATGGGCGAAAGACGGAATAACCGGCGAGCTTTATATAGTTCAGGCCCGTCCCGAAACGGTTCAATCGCAAAGAAACGTTTCTATTTTAGAAGAATATGCCATCGCCAAAAAAGGAAAAGTGCTGGCGGTTGGCCAAGCGGTAGGAGCCAAGATTGGCGCGGGAAAAGCCAATGTCATAAAAAACGTAAAACAAATCAGCCAATTCAAAAAAGGAGAGGTGCTGATTACCAAGATTACCGATCCGGACTGGGAGCCGATTATGAAAATAGCCTCAGCTATTGTTACTGACTTGGGCGGGCGGACTTCCCATGCCGCCATTGTTTCCCGAGAACTGGGTGTTCCGGCCATTGTCGGAACCAATAATGCCTCCAGCCGGGTAAAATCAGGGAGAATGGTTACGGTGAGTTGCGCCGAAGGTTCCGAAGGAAAAGTCTATGCCGGCAAGATTCCCTTTACGGTTAAAAGAACCAAGATTCAAAGAAAGAACCGGCCCCAGACCAAAATCCAGTTGATTTTTGGAACGCCGGATGATGCGTTTACCATTGCCCAGATTCCCAATGACGGGGTGGGGCTAGCCCGCGAGGAATTCATTTTCACTTCTTATATCAAAATCCATCCTTTAGCGTTGCTTAACTTTGGCCGGCTGAAAGATCAATCAGCAAAAAGCACAATCGCTGAACTAACTAAAGGATATTCCAGTAAGAAAGATTATTTTATCGAAAAACTGGCCTCCGGTATCGGAATGATTGGCGCCGCTTTTTATCCTAATGAAGTAATCGTCCGCCTTTCCGATTTTAAATCCAACGAATACGCCAATTTAATCGGCGGCAAGGCCTATGAGCCGAAAGAAGAGAACCCCATGATTGGCTGGCGGGGCGCTTCGCGTTACTATGATCCGAAATACCGGGCCGCTTTTGATTTAGAATGCGTTGCCCTTAAAAAAGTAAGGGAAGAAATGGGTTTGAAAAACGTAAAAGTGATGGTTCCCTTCTGCCGCACCGTGGAAGAAGGCAAAAAAGTAATTCAAGTCATGAAAGAAAACGGCCTGGTGCAAGGAAAAGACGGCTTGGAAATATTTGTGATGATAGAAATTCCGTCTAACGTAATTCTAGGAGAGCAGTTTGCCGAAATATTCGACGGATTCAGTATCGGCTCGAATGATTTGACCCAGCTTACCTTGGGATTAGACCGGGATTCCTCGATTGTCGATCATGTCGGTAACGAGAATAACCCGGCGGTAAAGGAGCTAGTTGCCCGGATTATTGCCATAGCGAAAAAACATAAAATTAAAATCGGCATCTGCGGCCAGGCGCCATCCGATTTTCCGGAATTCGCGCATTTTTTAGTGGAACATGGCATTGACGCGATCAGTTTGAATCCTGATACGGTAATGAAAATGACGGTGGATATCCAAAAATTAGAAAATAAATTGAAATCACGGAAAAAAACAAAGAAAATTAAACCAAGAAAAATCGAAAAAAGAAAGCGAAATAAAGGTAAGAAACAATAACCCTTGACTGATCCTAATTATTCTGATAGGATAATTTTTCCCTAAAATAGGGATTCTTTGCACTTTCCCAACTTTCCAGAAAGGAGGTCGCCAGCATATGCAGGCTAACTCTACGTGATTCTTCTTGCTTGATGGAGAGGGTACTATTCCAAATCAAGTTAAGAAGGAGGAGTGGTGGTAATTGACGGAAAGAAACTCAAAGAGCATCGGCGGCAGCGCAAGCTGCAGCTTAACGGGACAACGTGCGGTTCGCAGTACGGAGGGAACAGGTGTTTGGTGCGCAATGGCAAGCCGCTAAACGAGCGATGCCTGAAATGTGAGCCTTTTTTGGCGGATAATCCGCAATTTCGTACTGCGATCTGACGCTTTCCATTCGGACCCATCCTAGCAGCTTATTAGGATGGGTTTTTCTTACCCCGTGTCTGGCCTTAGATTAACTAACTTCACTTTTTCTGTTAGAGTAATTATAATAAGTGAATCATATTAGGAGAGGTCGCATAGCGGTCTAGTGCGCTTGCTTGGAAAGCAAGTAAGGTGTAACAGCCTTCGAGGGTTCAAATCCCTCCCTCTCCGCCACTCAATTCGCTCCGCTAAAGCTGAGCTCACTCGTGGTCTTCGGCCAATCGTGCTAAAAGCTTATTTGGAACGGAAATTCCGCTTATGCTGATATTGCTTCAACTTATGCTATAAGACTGCTACTCGTGCGAAAAAAAAGCCGCAATCTGCCGGCAAGGATTTATGATTATTTTTAACATTAAACAACAAGCAATGGAAACAAAACAAGTGGATATAAGCAAGGCTTTTAGATACGGCTGGGAATTGATTAAGAAAGATTTCTGGTACTTTGTCGGGCTTTCTGTGGTAATAGTGGTTATCGGCGGTGTGTCTAACAGTCGGGAAGAAGAAAGGGTGTCTTTCAACCTAGTCGGCTTTCTGCTGAATACCTGGCTGACCTGCGGCCTATTGCGCATCCTAATTGACTATTACGACGGCAAAAAGCGCAAGTTTACCGATCTTTTTACCCAGTTCCAGTATTTCTGGCGCATTCTGTTGGCCACCTTGCTTCTGGGAGTTATTATTATCCTGGGATTAATTTTTCTAATCATCCCCGGCGTATACCTAGCGCTGCGCTACCAATTCACCTTGTATTTCATCATTGATAAAAACATGGATATCGGTGAGGCGATGAAGCGAAGCGCTGCGCTTTCGGAAAACATTAAGCTTTCGCTCTTCCAGTTTGCGTTAGCCGCCCTTGGCGTAATTATTCTCGGCGCCATTGCCTTGGGCGTGGGTGTTTTTGTCGCGTTGCCTATTGTCTGGCTGGCATACGCATATCTTTATAGAAATCTGGTTGCCAAGGAGGCAAATGGAACAGCCGCGGCGGTAAACAAATAACCAGATACGCACGAGTTACTAATTATTTACAATTCAGTTTATAAAAACGCTGAGGAAATCACCAAAGTGCCCGGTGCTTCTATTAAAGGAATGATTGAACCAATATGGATTTTCAAGAAAAATTTTTTCAACACGGCGGGGTTTCAATCAAATATCTGGAAAAAGGCTCAGGAGAAACACTCCTGTTCTTTATCGGAGGAGGAGTCCGCGTCGCGACTTACAATAGAACATTGAATGATTTGTCGGAAAAATATCATATCATTGCTCCCGAACTCCCGCCATTTGGAGACGCCACCGTACCGAAAGAAATTTGGGGATGGGAAGATTACGGAAATTTCTTTAGTGAGTTTGTTAAATTTCTGAATATCCATAACTTAACAATCGCGGGAGTTTCTTTTGGCGGCGGGGTGGCTCTTGCTTTGGCCGCAAAAAGCGCGAGTGTTAAAAATCTGATTCTAATAGATTCTGCCGGAAAATCCAGTGGATATTCAAAAGTTAAATTCCAATACAAATATTTCATTGAAAAAACTTTCTTTGATTTGGCGCATTATCGGAACAGCGCTCTCTTTTTTCTTCTGGTTAAAGATTTTTTAGCGAATAGAATTGAAAAATTTTTTCAATGGCCCCGCATTGCCAAAATCATCAGGAATGTCTTGTTCCGTGATTTTGAGGATTTGTCTAAAATTAAAGTGAAGACTTTGATTCTGTGGGGCGATCGAGATGAGGTGTTCCCGCCAAAGCTGGCGCAAAGCATGAATAAAGAAATTCCGAATTC
The DNA here is from genome assembly GCA_002784945.1 of Candidatus Kerfeldbacteria bacterium CG_4_10_14_0_8_um_filter_42_10. GTDB lineage: Bacteria > Patescibacteriota > Patescibacteriia > UM-FILTER-42-10 > UM-FILTER-42-10 > UM-FILTER-42-10. Next base: position 11,428 of record PFMD01000010.1, on the reverse strand, counting down.
AACTTTGCAGTTGGTAAATGGCAATCATGACTGGTCTTTTTTCCGGCATAAGGAATTATCTTATTTGATTGTTCGATGGCTAGAAAATAAGTAATTTATGCTAAAATAACTTATGAATAACGAAATTCACAATTATATCCAAAAACAGAAATCTCCCCAGAAGGATATTTGCCGAAGACTAAGAAGACTTATCTTTAAGACCATCCCCGGAGTGAAAGAAGAAATGAAATGGGGCGTTCCCGTATTTGCCGGCGGCAAGTTCTATATCGGCGCACTAAAAAAACAGGTCAATCTGGGTTTTTCTGTTAAAGGATTAGCCAAGAAAGAAGCCGCTCTTTTTGAGGGCGGCGGGAAATTGATGAGACACATTAAGATTGGTACGTTAAAAGACATTGATGAAAAGAGGATAGTAAAATTATTAAAAATGGTGAATAAAAAATCAAAATGCGAAAAAAACTGTTTCTGATGATGTTGCTATTCTTGAAAAGATTCTCAATTCACCAAAAAGACAAATTATTAGAATATTTCCTGAGTTGATATACCTACGGGATGTTCTAGAATGAGCAAAAGCGGTTTTTATTGGTTTTATTCTCCGTTTTCTTTTACCCTAATCGCCTTGCCGCTAATTAACGCCTCGGTAATTTTTTTATAAGCTGACGATAGAATTCTTTGGAAAGTGCTTTGCGAGGTTTTCATTTTTCTCGCCGCCTCGGTTTGCTCCAAATTCAGGATATTTTTTAGACGCAAAGCTTCTAATTCTTCCAATGACAAATCAACTATTTCTAAATGCCGCAGAGGCACGCCCCTTGGCTTAAAATAAGTTACATGTGGATTAAATCTTATTCTTCGGCAAAGTCTTGGTCTTGGCATAAATTGATTACTCCTGTGTTTTATGTTAAATTATTCTTGAAATAAGGCCTCCCGGCCTCCGCTTTCTGGCGGAAGGCCGGTTCCCGAGCCTTCTTTTACTTTTGCTGATTCTTTAGAGCGGATTTTTCCTCGCGGATTGCGGTTAATTCTTCTTCCAGCATTTTTTCTTCCTCTTCCAAAGCAACCAGTTCGTTTTTAGGAGAAATGTATCTCCGAAAACCATAACCGCCCCAGCCTCGTCTAAAACCGCCTCCGCAAGGGCCTAATCCTCGGCCTGTTCCCGGGCCGTAACTCAAAGGGCCTGTCCCATCTAATCTTGGCATAAATTTTCACCCCCTTTCTTGATATTTTGCGATAACCCCGCCATTTAGAGATTATCTGTTATGAATATATATTCATAATGATTATTTGTCAAGTGGCATAGTTTGAGCTAAAATTAAAAAAATTGCCTCTAAGTCTTTTATTATAGAAGATTTATAAATAGAAACACATGGCTATTTTAATCGCTTACGATTCCATTTACGGCAATACGAAAAAAATTGCCGAAGCTATCGCCGCGGCGGTTCCCGGTGAGATGAAATTGCTTCAGGTTAAAGCAGCGAATGCCAAAGAACTGGAGAGCGGCGATGTTTTAATTGTCGGTTCTCCCACCCATGGCGGAAGGCCGTCACAATCCACTCACCAATTTCTTAACGGCATCGCGCCCGGCACGCTTAAGAATATCCGCGCCGCCGCGTTTGACACCGGCATTCTGGCAGACGGTCAAAAGGCGTTTATGCGCTTGATCATCAAATTTTTCGGCTACGCGTCTAAGCGCATTGCCCAAGCGCTTAGAACCAAAGGCGCTAATATCATTGGCGCGGAAACATTTTTTGTCCTGGGCAAAGAAGGGCCGCTAAAAGAAGGTGAACTAGCAAGAGCAGTCAGCTGGATCAAAGGAGTCTTAAATGACAATAAGGAGTCAAAATGAGTATGGGGAGGATTATCAAGCTAGCCGCAATTTCCGTTGCCCGCTTTAGTTTTGGTTTTAATTCCTTGCGCCTGCGCAAAGACCGCTTGGGCAATATCTATCGAATCAGCGAAGCCGGCCGATTTAAAATCTTTCGGGAAACGGTAAGCCGTAAAGAAATTTCCGAAAAGCCGGTGGTTTTAGTGGTCGGCTTTCGGCTGAAACTAATAAAATCAAATCCCACTTTTCACTGGCTGTTCCAGCGCGTTTGCATTTTAACCACCCCTTTTTGGAGCGGCTTTCGCGGATTCAAAGTAAAATTATGGATGGTTGATCCGGATACGAAAAATTATCTGGGAATCTATCAGTGGCTGGGCGAGCCGAATACCAAAAACTACATTGATTTTCTTACCCCAGTTCTCCAGTTCTTTTCCCTAAAAAATTCCATTTGGCATAAAATTTATCCGAACACGAAACTGGATGATTATTTAATTGGTAAGCAAGACGCTCCTCGGCCTAGCTTTGAGTAGGCCGGCATTTCGCTTGCTTGAAACGTCAAAAAAGAATGAAACCATTGTTTGAAGAAATCTTAATCGCTCCCTGCGGCATGAACTGCGGACTTTGCCTCCACTACCTAAGAGCGGAAAACAAATGCCCCGGCTGCTATACGGGAAGAAAAGTAAACGGAAAACCGATCAAGTGCGGAAGAAGGCTTTGCCAAGAGAGAAAGGGCGATTTTTGCTTCGAATGCGGCAAGTTTCCCTGCGATAGTTTGAAGCGCTTAGATAAAAGATATCGCGAGCGTTATGGCATGAGCGAGATTGAAAATTTAGAATATATCAAAGAGCACGGTCTGAAAAAATTTCTGGCGAAAGAACAGAAAAAATGGCAATGTCCCAAATGCGGGGGAATAATCTGCTGCCATACTAGCCTCTGTTTTAATTGCCAGCTCAAGGAACTAAAGCGGAAAAAGAAAAAATACCGGCGGAATGAAAAATAATACTCTTTTTATTACAAAAAAATACGTGAGCGTGATTAGGTCAGCAATAAGTTAAAAAATTCACCGCATGATTACCATTAAAGAGGTAAATAATCCTAAAGAAACAAAAGCATTCGTTAAATTCCCTTGGCTGGTCTACCGAAACGATCCTTATTGGGTGCCACCGCTTATTGCTGAGCAGATTAATTTTTTCTATCCCGAAAAGAATCCTTATTATCAACACTCCAAAGTGCAGTTATTAATGGCCTACGAAGATGATCGGCCAGTAGGTCGAATGAGTGTTCACGAAAATATTTTGCATTGTCAAAAATACCGCGAACAAATGGGTTTTTTCGGTTTTTTTGAATGCTTTGATAATTTTAGCGCGGCCCAGGCGCTTTTTGATTACGCAAAAAAGTGGCTTACCAATCTTGGTTATAGCAGTATGCGCGGTCCCGCTAATTTTTCTATCAATGGAGAATACTCAGTATTAGTAGCCGGCTTTGATTCATCACCAATGGTAATGATGACCTATAATCCGCCTTATTACCCCAAGTTATTAGAACAGTATGGTTTTTCTTCTTCTCAAGAAATGTACGCTTTTGGCCATAAGGTAGAAGAAGGATTGCCGGAAAATACGCTTGCTTTAGCCCAAGCGGTAAGAAAAAAATATCCTGATTTGGTGATGCGAGAAATGGATGTGAATCAGCTGGAAAAAGAAGCCAAAATAGTGCATAAAATTTACACGGAAGCCTGGAACGAAAATTGGAGCGCCTCGCCGATGTCCGAGCAAGAAATGGTTAAGTTGGCCAAGGAATTAAAGATGATTATTGATCCCAGTTTGGCTTTTATCTTAGAGTACCAAAATAAACCCATTGGTTTTTCTCTTACCGTTCCGGATGCTAATCAAGCTTTAAAAACGGCTAATGGCCGGCTTTGGCCGTTTGGCCTTATTAAAATTCTTTTAAAGAAGCGCTGCCTCGATTCTTTTCGGGTGCTGGCCATGGGGGTGCTGAAAGAATATCGGCACCATGGCTTTGACGCCCTTTTTTACCAGCAGACTTTAGAAAACGCCCAGCGCAAAGGCTACCGCTTTGCCGAGATGTCCATGATTAACGAATCCAATCTTCCCATGCGCCGCGTGCTGGAGCGGCTGGGCGCCAAAATCTATAAAACCTACCGGATGTATGATTTGAAGTTTTAAAATACGATCGCATCGGTTGGTGTAAATCATGGTTTATCCTCCGAGAGCACCCTTTCGAGGGTGCGATCAATAGTGCGATCGGATTATTGCTTTTAGGCCCTAAAAAGTTGGTTCTATTATTATCATTTGACGAACATATTAACATATGTTAACATATAAGATATAAGTTAACATAATATCAAAATAATATGCCAGATAAACAATATTATTCGACATCCGAAGCGGCTAAAATCTTAGGGGTAAGCCGTATTGCCGTTTTTAACAGGATAAAAAAGGGCCAATTGAAAGCCGCTAAATTCGGCCGTAATTATTTAATTGAAAAAGACCAGCTTCCTCAAAAAAGAGGCGCGCCTTTATCAAATAGAGACAAAGAGTTGATTAACAAAGCGGTAGATAAAACTATTAAAGAATACGGCCAAACCTTAAAACTGTTAGCCAATGACCAGAGTTAAAGAGTTGACCGTTAACGAAGTGGAATACGTGGCCTTTTATTTAGCCAGGCGCTTGCTGACTTTTAACGAGCCGATTCCCGATTTTCACACGCGCTTTCCCAATAAATTAGAAAGCTGTTTAGCTATGCCCTTTCAGAAATTTAACCGCCGGTCGCTCTATCAAGGGCTGGCCGGCAAGAGCGCCATTCTGTTTTATCTGCTTATTAAAAACCATCCTTTTCAAAACGGAAACAAAAGAATCGCCATGACCGCGCTTCTGGCCTTTCTTTATAAAAACAAAAAATGGCTGAAAGCGGACCAAAAGGAATTCTATAATTTTGCGATGTGGGTTGCTCAGAGTCCGGCGGGCGCAAATGAAGAAACAATCCAGTACACTGAAAAATTTATTAAAAAAAACCTGGTAAATTTAATCAATAATTAAAAACCGTCATGCTTAAAAAATTATATCGCAAAATCATCGGACTGGGCCTGCTGTTATTTGTCGCCACTATGCTTTTGCTCTTTATCATGTCCATTATCACCGGTTCGGAACAGCCGATTGATCATCCGTGGGTAGGAATAGTCATAGCGGTGATTATGGCTTTTTTCTCGCTTTGGCTTTCTCGACATTTGCCGCTTGAATCAACTAGGCAGGCCTTAACCGTCGGAATCATTTGGGCCTTAATGCTGGTTGCCATCCTCCTTTTTATCGCCATTCCTAACCAAACCACCAGCGTTGTCTTTGGCCAATGGCCATCTTATCTGATATTTGTTGGTGTGGTCGCGGGGCCAATGCTGGTTAAGCGTCCTAGTTCAGTAATTAACAAAGGCTAATTATTAACCACAAATATATGGAGGAAAAACAATTAAATTCAAAAAAATCAAACAAAATAGCATTAATTATTATTGTGGCAGTGGTGGTTATTGGAGCAGGAATCGGAATTTATTATGCAACTAAAAATCAAAATACAAATGGCTCTTCTAATGCCAATGCTACCGTAAATAAAACAACAGTCAAAACCAATGCCGACCCTTATGCTGATTTAATGCAATACGATGGCAAAGTGGTTAGCATTAGTTCCACTGACGGCAAAGTAACCGGCCGGATCGCCATTGCTTACCGGGCAGGCGAACAGATGCCCATGCAGGTGGTTTATTTTTTGAAAGTAAAAGATACGTTTCCTAAAAAAGCCACCAGTTTTGCGGGCGAGTCGTACAATTACATTGCTAATCACGATATATCAGCTAATATCCGCACTGGAGACGGCACCGGCGTTCTTTCTGCTATTTACTGTCATGCCGATCAAATGCCTGACGTGCTGTCCGTAGCAAAAACAGGCAGTGCTGATGTGCAGACCTATACCGGTTGCGCCGGCCAATACGATGTTTATGCCAGCACTGATACGTTTTATCAGATATATGCCGAATACTACAACAACTACGATTTTGATTATAATAAATTAATCAGCAAAGACGCTCTGGCTGTTTTTGACACCTCGTCATTTTATGTGGCTGATGCCAGCACTCCCGGCGGCTATTCCTATAACCGCGCGCAAGTAATCAGCCAGGGAGAGGTGATAAAACAATACAGTTTGACATATCAGGAACAATAGTAAGTGAAATTCAAAATTCGAAGCACGGAATAAATTCCAAGAAACAAGATACAAGATACAAACAATATCCAATGACCAATCACCAATTAACAAATAAATTCATAACAGGCAAGGTTTGATTATTGAATATTGGAACTTATTTGGTTATTGTTTCTTGTACCTTGGTCATTAAAAAATTGTATAACGTTTGGAATTTAAAACTTAACATTTAACTTCAAAACCATGCGACTGCGCCATTTAGTAATTCCAATGTATTTAATTGCCGCTTTCTGGCTGGTCTTTGCCGCCTCCTGGCTGTTTCGCGATTCCGATTACCGATATTTCTACGCCACAAACGGTTTAGGCTATGCCGTTGTTTTGGCCATGCTCGGTTACTACCTCAATAAGAAACAGCGCTGGGCTTGGTGGGGAGCAGTTATTTTAACCGGCCTAAGCATCCTTTTAACGATTTTTGACCAAATCGGCTGGTTTGATTTGGCTTATTTGGTTCCGGCGGTTGCGCTGTTCTATATGCTGTTAGTAGTGAGGAAAGAGGTTTTGGGTGGGAAAGTGAGGGGGTGAGGGTTGAAAATATGGTTATAAGATGGTGTTTTTGAAACAAAAACTTATATATGACTGACGTAAAACTAAATCCTAGCAAGCAGGGTGAGAACATAATTGTTAAAATATATGGGACAGTGTACTTTATGTAACATTCAAACAAAATTTGTGGATGCTCATATTATACCTAAATGGGCTTACCGTTATTTATACCCCGAAGACAAGGAAGCAAAAAAGAAGTCGTTAATTTTTGTTAGCAAAGAGCAACCCGTGAAAAGACCAATAGGAATTTATGATTCTAATATATTGTGCGCTGAATGTGATAAGATATTAGGTAAATTAGACGAATATGGTAAAGTTGTATTATTAGATAAAAAATTTATAAAATATAAAAATACGGATTATATATATTTTTTGGAAACTGTTGATGTTAATAAGTTAAAATTATTTTTACTTAGTATTTTATGGAGGTCATCTATATCAAAACGAAAAGAATTTAATAGAATTAACATTGGTCCCTATGAGGAAAAGATAAGAAATATTCTTATTTTACAAAAAGAAAATAAAACCAAACAAATTATTGATTATGACTTCATTATTACCAAATTCGAAGATGGCGATTTTCCTAATATCAATCAGAAAAATATTCAAATTCCTCGATGTGAAAAAATAGATAGTGTTAATATGGGTGTTATCTACTTCCCTCGTGGAATAAAGGTATATGTTAAAGTTGATCAAAGACCATTCCCAAGTAATTTACAAAAAGTTACCGCTGGATCAATTAAAGAAGGTGCACTAGTAATAAGCATGGGTAGATTTCAAGAATCGAACGATTTTGTATCTTTATTAAGGACTATAAATAATAATAAAAACCATGGATACTCAACTAAATAGTAATTATCATAAAAATAAACTCCCAACCCCACCACTCATCCCATCCCCAACCCCCACCCAACAAAAAAAGCCCAAAAGCCGCAAGCCGGGCTATATTGTCAATGTTGTACTTAACATCCTGTTTCTTTATGTGGCCAATCACTTAATTGCCTGGGAGGCGCAATTCATCACGGGTGAGTGGGCGCAGGTGCTGGGGATTATCAATGTTTCCATTATCATGAACATTGCGGCCTACGCGCTGTTTGTATTTTACGACGGCCGGCTGTTTTATTTGGCCAGCCGCTCCGCGCTGGATGTGGTTAGCTTTATTGTCGGTTATCGCTTATACAAAGTTTTTCCGTTTGACTTCAACGGGTTTTTTGAAATGGGCTGGCTAAATGAGGTTGTTCCGTATCTTTTGATTTTAGGAATGGTCGGCATTGTTATCAGCATGATTGTGCGGGTGGCGCGGTTTGTTGGGAATAAAAATATTTATTATTGAGATGACCCAACGCCGCATTTATCAAGATGAATATCCGTATTTCGTTACGTTTAACATAAAAGATGGTTTGCCGATATTTGAGGAGAAAAAATGCGCGAAATTATTATCCCAAATCATTTCAATGCCGGTAAATTAAAAGGATGTGATATTTTATCATTCCAAATTATGCCGGAACACGTGCATTTGATGGCGTGGAAAATTTATCCCGATCACATTGACAATGTCGATCGCACGTTAGAAAACGTGCGCTCGGTTTTGAAAACAAACGTTAATTCATCCCCCAAGAGCACCCTTTCGAGGGTGCGAACAATAACGAGGATTCGATCGGATTCATTCAACATTTCCAATTTATTACAATCAATCAAAGGAAATTTTTCACGAGAAATACACCAAGGCAATATATGGCAAAAACGTTTTTATACTCGTATCATCAACAATCAAAAATACTTACAAACCATCATTGAATACATCAAACAAAATCCCGTTAAATCCGAATTGCCGGAAAAGTATCATAAAATGCCGTATCAATATTTTAGTTGGCCGGCAATACGAAAATTATTTTAAAAACATCATAACAATATAATTCAAAATGTTTTATTTAATCGCCATTATCATCCTCGTTATCCTTTATTTTCTCGTAAGCTACGTTTCCGCCTACGGCATTGTCCATTTGAACCGTCAGCCGGTGCCGAAAAATCCCAAAGATTACGGAATGGATTACGAGAAGGTGGAATTAAAACCAGCGGATGGAATTATCATACGCGGGTGGTTTATTCCCGCCTCCGGCGATAAAATCATCATCATGACCCACGTGGGCGGATTGACCAAATATGGCTCCGCCGTTTCCTACAAAAATATTTTCAAGTTATATAACAAAGAAATTGAATTTTTGAAAACCGCCCAACATCTGCATGACCACGGTTATTCGGTTTTAATGTTTGATTTCAGAAATCATGGTGAAAGCGATAAAAGCCCGAACAACGGCACGACCGGCGTGGGCCTGGAAGAGTATAAAGACGTGGTGGCCGCTTTGGATTTTATAGAATCGCGCGAGGATTTGAAAAATAAGAAGATTGGTTTTGTCAGTTTCTGCATGGGCGCCAATGCCACTATTGTGGCGCAAAGCAAAGAGCCGGAAAAATTCCAGAAAGTAAAATGCTTGATGCTGATTCAGCCGATTTCAATGGAAGTATTTGTCCGCACGTACTCGCGCAAAGTGATGACTCCTTTTTTTGCCGCTCTGCTTTTGCCGATGATCAAAAGGTTCGTCAAATGGCAAAGCGGATATAAGCTTTCCGAATTATCCCCTAAAAATTACGTGAAGGATATTAAAGCGCCCGCGCTTTATGTTCAGGCCAGAAACGATCCTTGGACCAAGTTAAGCGACATTCAAGGATTTTACGATAACACTCTTTCGCAAAAAGAATTTTTTTGGATTGAAAACACCAAGCACCGGTTTGAAAGCTACAGTTATTTTCAAGATAATCCGGAAAAAATGCTGGAATGGCTGGAAAGATGGATGTAGATGGATTAGTACGTAATTTGTAATTAGTAATTGGTAATTAGTAATTCGTTGTTAGCCCTATATATTATTAAATGATGATCTAATAATGTATCTGGTTGGGCGATTTCTTTTTTGTTACTTGTTATTTTACTGCCATAAGGATAAAATAAAAATGACATTTTAATCTTAATCCTAAATAAATATGAAAAAAAACGAACCGCCGCAAACCAAGAACAAAACGAAAATGAATACAAATAAATTGATTTTAACCGGTATTACGGTTGTTTCATTTTCCATAATATTCATCAGTCTGGGGCTTTCTATATTCTGTCTTTTTGGAGACAACGGGTTTTGTCGAGACGTTTTTCACCGGGGAACCACTCTAGGAAAGGAAACTAAACAACAAAAAATAGAATTGAAAAGAAATACGCTCGCTTCTTTAGGCAAAGCGCTCCCTTCTTGGCCTGCCCCTAAAAGCTTGTTAACCGTTAAATTCAACGCCGACAATAAATACCAGCTAATGAGCTTGGCGGCCTTACAGGGTTTGGTAAACAGGCAGGCTCCTGACGGCAGCATGGTCTATTTTTTACTGGAAGGCGGCGCCAACGGTTATCCGGACCAATTATGGCTGGACTATTATCAATCCAAACTCAATTTAACCGTTACTGAAACCAGGCCGGCTGATTTGCTGGACTGGGCCTTTAAAAATGCCGGCATCAAGTATTACATTATTATCGATCCCTCCGCTCCCAGTAAAGAAAATCCGGATGTCGAAGATCACACCAGTACCATGAATATCGCTGCCACAATGTCCGGAATTTTAGGCAATGCCATACCGGTGCATCCCGACGATGTCGCTTTGCTGCAAGCCCACGGCTATACTCTGCTGCCCGATTCATTCCGAAAGAATTTTGGTCAAGGCGGCGACAAGCTGATTGCGCCGAACGCCTTTGATTTGCGAAACCAATGGCAAACCGTGAACAGTAACGCGCAATGGAGAGACAGGCAATCCGTTTACCGGTGGGCGATTGATAATCTTTTGCCTTTGACCGACCACCACGCCATTTCCTTAAATTACGAAAGCTACGGCGATTTTGCGCCTTGGCTCAACGATTATGTAACCGGAGCTAAAATCTTCAGTTATTATTTCGATCCCGCGCCGTCCACTGAAGGCGTCTCTAATAGTGATTACGCTTTGTATGATGATTTGCTGAAAAAATCCGGCAATTTTACCATGGTTCGCGGCTGGCATTGGAACGAAGCCGATAATATCGAGCTTATTTCCAATAATCACGGAATGCATGCCGGATCCAAAGAAATGCCCAATGCCACGGTGCACGCCGCTTTAAGCCAGCTGTTTACCGAATCTTTCAGTCAGCAATCCGTTGATCCGGCAACCGTAGCCGTGGATCCGAATAAAGTTTACCTTACCTTCGGAGTCAGCGACGGCGACCAGTTCGGCGTCAGTTATAATTACTATCGTTACAGCAACGGTCAAAAAATATTATGGGACGATCCGGTGCGCGGCCAGATACCCATCAACTGGTCCATGAGCGCCCTGCTGTACGATTACGGCCGCGGTATAGCCAGATGGTATTTTGAAAACGCTTCTCCCAACGATTATTTCACCGCTGATCTGCCCGCCGGTTACGCCCATTTTACCTACGATCATTTCGGCGATTTGCTGGAAAAATACGATGCCTTCGCCAATGCCGAAATGAAACGCGCCGGCTTGGCTGTGGCTGATTATTTTTACGGATTCGGTTCTTTTCTGACGTCCTCCGATAAAACGTCGAGCATCCATGCCCGCAAGTTCACCAATGCCAGTGCTATCAGGGAGGGATACGGCGGCGCCGGTTTTTATCAGGGAATTTATTGGCCCGAAGAAAGTCCGTTGAAGCCGTACATCTACAATGCTTATGCCGGGGGAATTAACAGTTATTCCGGCGGAGGTTCCGAATCC
>PFMD01000025.1 GCA_002784945.1 Candidatus Kerfeldbacteria bacterium CG_4_10_14_0_8_um_filter_42_10 | reverse complement strand
CGGGAATATTAAGATAGAATCATCAGAGAATAATAGTTAGCAATGCCCCGGGCCAGAGGCGGGTGATCTTGGGGGGGGGGAGGGCCGGTTTTCGTTCATAAGGCTAGATCTGGTGCCCTCAGAGGGAATCGAACCCCCATCTCACCCTTAGGACGGGTTTGCTCTATCCATTGAGCTACGAGGGCATGAGTGGTCTAGCTTGTAGCTTATTAGCTTTTTAGGTTTTATAAATTAGCTGATTGAGTTTTCACGTCTTAGATTTAAGTTTTCGGATTTCCGCTTGAAGCAGACGCTATTAGGGCAAGAACTATACAGAGTATTCAAGGCAAGCTGTAATACTCATTAATTAGCCAAAAACTGCTAGATTATATCAAAAAACTATTAAAAATGCTTATTTTAGCAGGATTTTTGAGTCGTAAAATCTATCTAACAACGTATGACATGATTTTGCTGGCAAATTCCGATATTGCTCCGCTCTGATTATCAATAATCTTAAGCCCAGCCATCGCCACGCCAATCAGCACAGTGAGAAGGGTAACTTTTATTAAATCCTTTTTTAACGAAGGATTTCCTGGTAGTTTATTTTCCTCCATAATAGGAATAGGATATTAGTTAGTTCCTTTATCATAATAAAATTGGCCTAAAAACACAAGTATTATTGACAATAATAAGCTATTGTTTTGTAATTATATATTTACTTTTTCTACCTTTCTGTTAATCTACCTTTAATTGAATCCCACTTGTAATCCCCTATAGGCGGAGGTCGTAATGCCAATACTAGTCATCGGAACCCCGTTAGACCCAAGGGATAAGCGCTACGCCCATCTGGATGAAGCTGGAGTCTACATACTAGACGATTGTCCGGCATCGCCTTCAGGATTTGTGGTACGGCTTAGTGATGGACAGCTGTTTGAGATTGATCTATCACAAGCCGCGCTGTTATGCCAAAATCCTTCTTCCACGATACCGCTTTCCAGTGGGGGCTTTCTGACAGTACGGGACAGCGTATTGTCCTTTCCGGGCAGAAGAGGCGACTTCGTCTCCCCTGACCAACTGCACATTGTCTCAGCGCTTACTTGAGTCAATTTTGCCACTGTGCGCTACAAAAGGACGGTTGAGCTTCAGCTTCAATCGTCCTGTTTTTATCCCCACACCTGAATATGTTAGGTAATAAAACCGAAGATAGAGAGATTGAATTTTTTATATTCATAATAATGAAAAACAAATTCAGGTGTGGGGATCTTGACAGTTTTTGCTAATCTGTTATGCTTTATTCAAATAAAGTGCTTTATCTTAATAAAGTAGAAAACAATGATTAAATGGGACAACCTCAAAACTAACGATTTACTGACCGCAATGTTGAAATTGAAAAACGTCAAAGAAGCCAAGCGGTTTTTTAGGGATTTGCTGACTGAACAGGAAATCATTGAATTAGGAAATCGTTGGCGTGCTGCTCAAATGCTGAACCAAAAAATTCCTTATTCCACAATCGAAAAAGAAACCGGTTTAAGTTCAACCACGATTGCCCGGATCTCTCGTTGGTTGAATGACGGGATGGACGGCTATAGATTAGTTTTGAAACGAACCGCGGCTCATCATCACAATTTTTTCTCTTCTGAGAAAAGGTTGTTTTGATATTTTTTAGTAACATATATAACCAACCCCTTCTTGGAAGAGAAGGGGTTTTAAGTTAAAAACAATGCCCTTTAAAAAGAAAGGAAGAATCATGAAAGCGATCGGCAATCGTTACGACGGCAAGACTAGGCCAACGGGATTGCGCTACGGCATTCTAGAAACCACCACTTACTGCCAGTGCCTTTGTCCAGGCTGTTACATGGTAAAGCGCCGGCTTTTGAACGGCAAAAATCTCGACTTAAAAACGGCTGTTCATGTACTTGATTTATGCCGGGACTATTTGGGAAACAACCTGGAAACAATGGATCTATTGGGAGGGGATCCGTTGTTGTGGCCCTGCCTGAAGGATTATGTCGGCCTTCTGCTCAAGCGGGGAATCAAGCCCTGGATATTCACTAACATGATCGCCATTACGCCGGAGTTAGCCCGCTGGCTTAAAGAAAGAGAGGTGAATATTACGGGAAAACTGAATGTCGATCCCGGCGATCCTGAACAGCTAATAATCCAGGCTGCCCTTTTGGGCCGCGGTAAAAAAACGGCGGAGAAAATGATCGCGGCCATCAACGTTTTTCTTGAAGCGAGATATCGCGATCCGCTTTTCCGCCTGCAGAATCTAATCCGCCAAGCCAACATCGGCCAAGTGCCGGAATATTACCGCTGGTGCCTGAAGAGAAACGTCGGCACTGATCTGGAATTAATGGGTTCCGGCGAAGCAATCGGGCCGAATTATTGGGAGATCGCTCCGAACCAAAAGGAACTGGCTTTAATGATTAAGCGGGTGCAGGAAGTAAGACAGGAATTCGACCTGGCTCCGGCCGAAGTGCTGATGCCGCACGTGTTCGGATCGTGTCCGTTTTACGACAAAGGCTTGTACTTTGCCGTAGACGGAAGCATCCGCGCCTGTTCCAACAGTACGGTAACGCTTTCCCGCCTGGAAGATTCAGATCCGATTAGTAAAGCGCTCAGTTCAGAAGTGATCTGTAACCGACTAAAGCTTACCCAAAGCAATGTGGGGGAGCCCTGCCATTCCTGCGCTAAATGGGAGAAATGCCGAGGTGGATGCCGGGCCACGGCCGAAGGATTAGGCAATCCTTTTGGCGGTTATCCTTTATGTCCGGTTCCTTTCCTTAAATAGACCAAAGGGCGGTTATTTTCCGACCGCCCTTATTTTTTTTAATTATGAATAAAAGAATAATAACTATTGCCGAAAGAAAATTCCGGCAGTTAAAAAGAAAATGTCCTAACTTCATCAACGTTATTTTGGACGATTGGCGGGGATTTCGTTTGATTTACGACACAGAAGACGTCCGAAAATGCGATAATAATTGCGATAAGTGCCGTTTATTTTTAACTCTTAACGAAGAACCGAATGGATTATTCACGGCCGGATTAATTCCGGCCAGCGCCCAAGACAAAAAACTGTTCGGCCAGCAAAATTTTTTGAATTGCAAAACGGTTTCACAGTATAAACAATGTTACTTAAATTTCATTGGCCACCTGAAATCAATAAACGAAATTAACAAAGAATTAAAATTGGTAAAAGGATTGAAATTCATTTACTGCCTGAACAAAAATAAAAATATAGCCGAGCAAAAATTCAAAAGAGAAATACTGCTGATTGGTGCATTGATGAAACCAGCCAAAAATTAGCAAAATTTTTTAAATAAAAGAATCCCGTGCTCAGGTCATTGCGTAGCGCAATGGACACGAACACGGGATTAAAGAAAAGAACCGAGTTAGCCGTTGGTAGAAGATCCCAGGAACAGGAAGCCGGTGTTGGAAGCATTCCAACTGTTACTGGGTTCACCAACGAACACGTCGAGTATCAGGCCGCTTCTGCTGGAAGCATCAAGACCGATCAGTAGCTGGGCGTCGCCGAAGCCGGAGAAAGAAACGGGCGGATGCATAACGATCACCTTTTCCAAGCCCATCTTCGTGAGCTCACGGCGCGAAAGAAGCTTCGCCACATAAGCGGCCACTCCGACCAGGGGCTCCTGGATGTTTAATTCGTGAATGGCGCCGGACCGGACCTGGTTGTTGCTGACCCGACTGCCGCGTCCCTTCCACTGAAGAAGGGTGAAATTGTACTCGGTTCCCGGCGGGATCGTGCCGTTAGGAGGAACTGCGCCGAACACGAGTTTGAGCAACGGCAATACCTCTTTCCGGACCTTCACCCTTTTCCCCAGGTCGGCCAGGAACTGGTCCAGGGAGCCATCAGTGGTCACCCTATGCTCACTGGTCTGAAAATGGTTTTTGGGGTCAGGCGGGGCAGTGGCGCCGCTTTGAGCCAATGCCAAGGCTTTGCGGGGATTCCCTACACCCAGATAGGGTAATGAGGGAACGCGTCCGCGACTCGCCCTGACGCGGGCATGTTCGATCACGTGTGCAGCCGAGCCCGGCTGTAACGAACCAAAACGTCTTCTTTTCAAATTAGCCATAGTGGTACCCTTTTCCTTTTTTTGACGTCTTTCTATAACTTCAGCGTTGTTTGCAATCTTGAAATAAAACGGACAATCATTTTGCATTAGTTTCTAAGCAGTTCCCTTAATAATGGCTTTTACTTCTGGCGATGAATCACTTTAACCAACAAATATTAGCTTAATCCTGGTTTTTGTCAACTTTTCCATAACTAACAAGCTTGAATGGCTGTTAGTCGTGAAATAAAACAAGTAGTTCACTAAATTGCCGGAGGAATGGGAAAATAATATGAAATCAAGGATTTATTTTAAGCATGTACAGTTAACATCTAGCGCTTGGCTTAAATAGCCCTAAACCAAAAGCAGGGGAGTCGGGTATTTTCATCCTTACTCTCCCTGCTTTTTAATTTTGTAGTCTAGTGTTTTACTATTCCGATTTACTGAAAGAAACCGGCGGGGCAACTTTGTTTTTTACCAATTGATTTTTTTCGAGCATTTCCGCTTTTTCTGATAACTCTAGGTCTTTCACCGTCATCCTTTTTCCTGTTATGGAAATGACTTGGGCGGCGGCAATAATTAATTCACTGGCAAATAGTTCCGCTATCAAGCGATGGCTCTTTACGCGGTAATTTACAATTGCCTGAGTTTCGACGTCTATTTCAAAACCGCAAACCCGGCCCAATTCTTTTCCTGATTTGGTGAATACCGGCAAATGAATTAATTTTTTATCTTGGATTTTCATTAGTGGTGGGTATAGAAGGTAGGGTGGAATTAGGATTAGGATTGGAATTTCTTTTTCGGAAAAAGTAATACTGCTGAACAATGGTAAATAGGGTTGAGACGATCCAATAAAGGGTTAACCCGGCCGGGAACTGGTAGCCGAAAATTACGGTAATCACCGGCATAAAGTAAATCATTTGGCGGTTGATGGACGCGGCGCGGTCTTCGTCTTTGCTGCCGGCCGTTTTAATTGCCGGTTTCATGGTTACCATCATCTTTCCCTGCCAAAATTGCAGCGCTCCCGCAATTACCGCTAAAATAATGTTTTTGCTCTTGGCCATATCAACGAATCCAAGAAACATGGAATGAATGGGAGTGTTGGAATAAATATCCTTCAAGTAACCATATAGATGGTTGAGCTGATTAGGAACCAGCAGCCCGGTGGTCGGATCAGTAATCAAACCGTTTAAAAATACCTGATACAAAGCCAGTAAAATTGGCAGCTGGATAAGCAAGGGGAGGCAAGAGGAAAAGGGGCTGACTTTATTTTCCTTATAAAATTTCATCAGTTGTCTTCCTAATTCTTCTTTGTCGTTTTTGTATTTTTTCTTAAGCGCCTCTAATTTGGGTTGGGTTTCTTGAAGCGCTTTTTGAGATTTAATTGCCGAAAGAGAAGGGAAAAATAGTATTATTTTTATGGCTAAGGTTAGCAAAATTATGGCAATACCAATATCTTTTCCCGGGATGACATGATAAAGATAAATCAACCCGTTAAAAAGCGGTTCGTATAGAATAGTATTAAATAACTCAATCATTCTGTTTTCTGTTTTTAAGTATTATGTTTTTCTAACTCAATAGGATCGTAACCCCCGCGACTAAAAGGATTACACCGAATAATTCGTCTAATCGCCTTACCGCCGCCTACAATAATCCCCCAATTTTCAATGGCTTGATAAGCGTACTGGGAACAGGTGGGGCTAAATTTACAATAGCCGTGGGGATGTTTATACGACCAAAGGCCGTGATCAGGCGAAATGGTTATTTGGTAAAATCTGATCAAAGACAGAATTACTTTTCGGAATACTAAAAAAATATTTGATTTCATTTACTTAGCTTTAAAAGGTTGGTTTTTTGGAGTAATTGATCAACATCTTTTTCAATTTGCCGATAATCCCGATTAACGATACGGAAGCGTGCGATAATCACGCAGTCAAACCCCGCCGTAATGCTGTTTAGTCGGTTTTGAATTATGCTCCGGAGCTGCCTTTTTAATTTATTCCGCAAAACTATTTTCTTGAAAATTTTACCTGATACTACAAAACCGAAACGGGAATTTGCCGGTACCGCCCCCTCTGCTTGATTTCTTCTTTTGAACCTTAGGGCTAGCGTGGGAAGGGCGCTTGATTTCCCCTTTTGGTAGATCTCGGCAAAATCTTTTTTCCGAACCAGTCGATACTGTTTGGCAAGCATAAAAATTTTTAGATACTGATTCTTTTTCTCTTTTTCGCCCTTCTTCTTTTAAGTACTTTTCTTCCGGTCGCTCGCTTCATTCTTTTTCTGAATCCATGGCTCTTTTGTCGCTTTCTTTTTTTGGGTTGATAAGTCCTTTTAGGCATCTGCTTCGCTCCTTAAAGATAAAATAATTTTTGGAGATAGCTTCAGTCTAGCAGACCGGTTATTAACGGTCAACGAGACAGTACTTATCCTCATTCTTTCCACAGGTTATGAACAAAAAAACGAGTTGTGGATTATTTTTGTTTTTTCTTATCTGTGGTATATTCAGGAGTAGCTAATTATTTAAGCTACTTGGGCTAAAATGAATAAAGAACAACTCTGGCAAGCGGTTTTGGGTGAATTAGAGCTATCGCTTAGTAAGGCTAATTTTACCACCTGGTTTAAAAATACTTTTATTTTAGAACTGGAAGAGACTAAGGTAATTATTGCCGTCCCCAACACTTTCACTAAAACTTGGTTTGAAAATAAATACCACAAAGCGATTAGCCAAGCTTTCCAAAATCTTACCGATAATAGATTAAAGGAGATTGTTTACCAAGTAGAAAGCATAAAAAATATCCAAATCCTTTCGGCCGACGCTAATGAGGGTGAAAAACCGAAAAAGCCGATGGACGCGGCAACAAAGAAAGAGGATGCCAGCGCCACCGTTAACGGTCTTAACCCCCGCTACACTTTTGAAAATTTTGTGGTCGGAAAAGGCAATGATTTGGCCAAGGCGGCTTGTGAGGCTGTAGCGGAAAAGCCCGGGATAGTATATAACCCTCTTTTTATTTACGGCGGGGTCGGCCTGGGAAAAACCCATCTTTTGCAGGGAATCGGGCATAAAACACTGGAAATATTTAAAAATAAAAAGGTTGTTTATGTAACCTGCGAGAGATTCACCAATGAATTTATTCAAGCGGTAAGTAAGGGAACCACGGAAAAGTTCAAAGATTTTTATCGTTCGGCCGATCTGCTTTTAATCGATGATATTCAATTCTTAGCCACCAAGGAAAGAACCCAAGAAGAATTTTTTCATACTTTCAACGCCCTTCATCAATTAAACAAGCAAATTGTTATCAGTTCCGATCGTCCCCCTAAGGCGATTCCGGCTTTGGAACAAAGACTGGTCTCCCGTTTTGAATGGGGTATGATTGCAGATATTTCCAGCCCTGATTTAGAGACCAGGATCGCCATTTTAGAAAGCAAGTGTCGGGAAAAGGGTTTTGACATCTTGGATCGCGACCTGCTTGCCTATATCGCTTCTTCGGTCCAAAGCAATGTTAGAGAGTTGGAAGGCGCTTTAAACCGTTTGATCGCTCACCACGAATTAAACAATTCCACATTTGATCTTGAGACTGCTAAAAACGTCCTTTCCGCCCTCTCTACCAACCCTCGCCGGGGAGCTATAACCCCTAAAAAGCTGATCAATACCGTGGCGGAGTTTTATGACATTGGCATTGCGGAGCTGGTCGGTGATTGCCGAAAAAAAGAATTGGTGGTTCCCCGACAAATTACCATGTATTTAATGCGGGAAGAAATGAAAAGTTCTTACCCCAACATCGGACAAGAAATTGGTGGGCGAGATCACACCACCGCCATGCATGCTTATATGAAAATAGTAAAAGAAGTGGAGGAAGATGAAAAAATAAAACAAGAAATCGAATTAATTCGGCAACGTCTGTACAACTAAAAAATGGATCCCAAATAATTCTTGTTAACCTGGGTATTACCTTGTGAAAGGTATGTGAATAATTTAAAAATGTTTTTCCTTTTCTTATTTTAAGACAGTACCTCTCAAGTTTTCAATAGCCTTATCCCTAGCTCTGTTAAAATAAAAATTAAAATTCCTTAGCAAAAAATAACTTCTAAGCACTTTTCCACTTATCAACTCGCTTATTACTACTACTAAATTAAATATAATCTATTATTAATAATAATATGAAGATACTTTGCACCCAAGAAAATTTAAATCAAGGACTTAATGTGGTAAGTCACTTAGCCGGAAAAAACACCACTCTTCCGATTCTGGATAATATTTTGATAAAAGCGGAAGACGGAATAATTCAGCTTTCTTCGACGAATCTGGAAATAGGAATCAGTTGTCGAATTAGGGGGAAGATAGAAGAACCCGGGAAAACCACCGTTCCGGCAAGGTTGTTCGCCGATTACATTAGCCTTTTGCCTAACGAGAAGATATTAATCGAAGAGTCCGAAAAGAAAATCTACATTAAATGCACCGATCAAGAGACCACTATTCAGGGCATGAACGCGGAAGATTATCCCTTGCTGCCGTCTTTGGAAAAAAAGAATAAAATCCAGCTTAACATAGGGACGCTCAAAGATGCCATAAAAGAAACTATTTTTGCCGCGGCTTACGATGAAACCAGACCGGAAATAAGCGGGGTGCTGATGAAAATCACGGAAAAAGAAATTAGGTTGGTTGCCACGGATAGCTACCGCTTAGCTGAAAAAATCATTAAGGTTGAAAAAAAACAGGTCGGAGAAATAGAAACAATTTTGCCAACCAGAACGCTGCAGGAGCTGATAAGAATATTGGGAGTTACCGCTGTGGAAAACTTAGACATTTACCTAGCGGAAAACCAAGCGCTGTTTTGTCTGGATGAAATTGAAATAATCTCCAGAGCAATCGAGGGCAGCTACCCAGATTATCAACAGATTATCCCCAAGGAATGTAAAACCAAAGTGGTGGCTAATAAAGAGGAGCTGGTTAAAACCATCAAAACAACCAGCTTGTTTTCACGAAGCGGGGTAAACGATGTAACCTTGAAAATATTTCCGGATAAAAAAGAAATGGTGATATCGGCCGTTAATGCTCAGCTGGGAGAAAATGTGTCGCGGTTGAAAGTGGCCATCGAAGGAGGAGAAAACGAAATTGTTTTTAATCACCGTTATCTTTTAGACGGACTGCAGAACATAAATTCGGAAAAAGTAGTGATTGAAATAATCAACAACACTAATCCGGGGGTAATAAAACCGGAAGAAGGGGAAGGTTACTTATATATTATCATGCCGATAAAACAGTAGGAGCACAATGGTTATTCAAAAAATTGGCAATCTTTTAGACGGATCGATCAGAAGGGCGGGGATTCAAGAAGAAATAACCGCTTCTCATATAATAGAAGATTTTAAAAACATTACGGCCGAAACTTGGGGTCGGCAGGCGCTGGAACGGATTAAACCCCGCTACCTGAGAAGAGGCACATTAACCGTAGAAGTATTAGATTCCGTTTACGCGGCGGAGATCGGGTTTAAGGAAAAGAAAATTATAGAGATGATAAACTCCCAATACAAAAAAACCGCCGTAAAAAAACTGCGGATTCAAATAAGATGAATTCTTAATTAATAGTTAAAGAGAGGCGGTCGCTTTCCGTCTCTTTTTGATTTCGATTAGTGGCGACGAGATATAATTTATATTCTCCGGTATCCGGAGACTCCGCCCAAGCGGTACTTACTGAGTTAGAGGAAGGCGACTCCACGGAATTTATGAGGATGTGGGAAGGTGAGGAGAGGCCGGCGTCGTAGTAATAGAAGTCAACTTGACTGATGCCGGCCGGATCATAAGCATAAGCTTCTAAAGTGATGGGGAATTCGCCGCTGCTTACAGAACCAGACTGCTCGGGATTGGTAAAATAAACGCTGGTATCCTGGTTGGATTGGTAGCTGAAATTAACACTGCCTTCGGTAAAATTTAGCACTTCATCGTAGGCCCGGACGATCAGCTTATGATCCCCGTTGGTGAGATTAGTCGGCTGGTACGTGGTTTGAAAAGGACTTTTAGTTGAAGATTCGATTAAAGTGGTATCAATATAGTATTCCACCTTAGTTAAATGGTGCCCGCTGCCTGCGGAAACTGTAGTAGAGATATCAAAATTATTTTCGTTTAAGGTGGAATTTTGCTTAGGGCTTGTTATTTTTACCTCGGGTTGTGATCCGGGGGTGCGCTTATCGCAACTTTCATATTCAAAACTATAAGTATAGCCATGAGCCTCGGCCCAGTGCCTTACCGGAGCTTCCCATCCTTGGTATTGAGGATCTTTTTCCGGGTTAGCAGGTACAGGTCCGCGGGGGTTATTGCGGTCAACATAATGGAGGATGTTGTGCGTTTCCTTAAACTCTTTATCTTTGATGTATTTTTCCGGGTAGGTATCAAGACAGGAATCCGGGATTACTTTTTCAGAATAGATATCCACTTTTTTGGTAACGGTGGTATCGATTTGCCCTCGCAGAACCGGCTTTTCAATATTTTCGGAAGGAGGGGAATGAAACCACTCGACCGGAGTCCCGGTGAGAATTTGTTGCATATATTCATGCCAGATCGGGGCGGCCACCACCGAACCGTCCGCCCCTCGAGACATGGCGGAATTATCATTATTGCCTACCCAAACCCCGGTAGCAATAGAGGGAGTGTAGCCGATTGTCCAGGCGTCATGAAAATCATTGGTGGTGCCGGTTTTAGCCGCTACCGGTCGATCGGAAAGAGTAAGGTAATTTCGGGAGCCGAAAATAAAGGCGCGCGCGTTATTATCCGTAAGAATGCTGTTTATTTGTTGAGCGACTTTTTTGTCGAGCACTTCTTGACCCTCTGGCGGTTTATATTCTTCTAGAATTTTTCCATCTTTATCTTCTACTCTAAGAATGGCCGTTGTTGGATAGCGCAGGCCTTCTCGCGCAAACACCGCGAACGCAGCGGTATGTTCTAAAAGTTTTACCTCGCCCCCGCCCAGAACCAGCGAAAGGCCATACCGGTCGCGATCGTTCAGGGTGGAGTATCCCATGGCGTGGGCAAGCTCTAAGACGTTGTCCAATCCGGCCAAATAGAGGGTTTTAACCGCCGGAATATTCAAGGAACCGGCCAAAGCTTGCCGCATGGATAAAGGGCCATGCTCGGTGAGGTCGTAGTTGGAAGGCGAGTAGTTGCCAAAATTGGTTTTAAGATCAAAAAGCATCGTTTCGGGGGTGTACCCTTTGGTAAAAGCGGTGGCGTAAACCACCGGTTTAAAAGAAGAACCGGGCTGGCGGTCGCGAATGGTTACGTTTACCTGACCGTCAATAGCTTCGTTAAAATAATCGCGGGAGCCGACCATGGCCAGGATTTCTCCTGATTTCGTATCGATTGATGCCAGGGCGGCGTTAGAGGCATTATAGCGTTCATTCTTGGCGGAGAGATCGTTGACCACTGTTTCCGCCACCTCTTGTTTATAGCTATCTAGACTGGTGATGACTTTTAACCCTCCCTGCTCGACCATTCTTTCCCCGTATTTTTCCGTGAGCAGGTCTTTGACATAGAAAACAAAGTGCGGCGCTTTAATATTGGCGATCCGCTGTTTAAATTCCAATTTTTCGTTTTTGGCATCGGTGGACTGTTGCTCGGTGATGTATCCGTTTTCGGCCATAAGATCTAGAATGTACTGTTGCCGGCCGATCAAATCATCGACATGACTGCCGTAGGGGGAGTAATAAGAAGGAGCCTGAGGGAGAGCGGCTAGAATGGCGCTTTCCGCCAAACCGAGATCTTTAACGCCCTTCCCGAAATAAGTATTAGCGGCCGATTCTACTCCATAAGCATTAGAACCGTATGGTATTTCATTAAGATACATCTGCAGAATTTCGTCCTTGGTGAATTTTTTCTCTAAATTGTAAGATAAAATTGCCTCTTTGATTTTTCGGGTATAGGTTTTTTCTGAGGTGAGAATAGCGTTTTTTACCAACTGCTGGGTAAGAGTGGAACCGCCCGCCTTACTTCCGGTCACGACGTTCTTAACCACAGTGCGAAAAATTGCCCAGAGACTGATCGCCCCGTGTTTATAAAAATCCTTATCCTCAATAATTATGGTTGCTTTTTGAAGATAGTCGGGAATCTGATCAATAGTGACCAGGGTTCTTTTTTCGTCCCCATGGATTTCGTAAAGCAGGGTTTCGCCGCTGCGGTCATATATTTTGGTGCTTTGAGCCACGTTTCTATCGAGGATTCGATTGGGATCGGGCAAGTCTTTAGAAATCCAGGCAAAAGCCGCTACTCCCAAAATTCCCCCAATAACAAAAAGCGCCAGCGCGATTTTTAATATCAAAACAATCGGTTTTCGCGGCCGTTTCTTTTTCCCCGCAGGAGTGGTGCCGATTGGATGTTTTTTCCAAGTCTGCTGGTATTTTTTTGATAATTGAGCAATGGGCATGAGTGGTCTAGCTTGTAGCTTATTAGCTTTTTAGGTTTTATAAATTAGCTGATTGAGTTTTCACGTTTTAGATTTAAGTTGTCAGATTTCTACCTCTGGCAAAAAGGATGGTTAGTCCCTATATTAAAGAGTTAATTAGGAGATTTGTCAAAAGACCGCTTGGCCAGTAAGGCCGCACCGATAACTCCGCCCTTTTTTAATTGGGATACTTTAATTAAACCAGGTTTAAGGAAGGAGCGTCTTTTTATTTCGCTTTCCATCGCTTTTTTAAAGAATTTTCCAGCTTGACTAATCCCTCCGCCTAAAACAATAATCTCAGGATCATAGACATTGATAGCATTAACCAGTCCGATCCCCAAAAATGATCCCAGGACTTGCCAAATTCTAAGAGCTTTTTTATTTCCATCTTGGGCTAATCGGTAGAGCGCGGCCCCCTCCTTTGTAGCAAAGTGATGTTGTTTAGCCAGCCGGGCCAACCCCTTTTTCCCGACAAACTGTTCCAGGCAGCCGGCATTGCCGCACTCACATTTAGGCCCGTGAAAATCCAAAATAGTGTGTCCTAATTCCGAAGCTCCCCCCTTGCCCTTAAAAATTTTTTGATTGATTACTAGCCCGCCGCCGAGCCCGGTTCCTAAAGTAATTCCCAATACAACGGAATAATTTTTTCCTGCACCGATTAGTGATTCGGCTAGAGCAAAGCAGCTGGCGTCATTCTCTACCCAGACGGGCAGTGGAATTTTCTTTTCCAGCCGCCGACGCATCTCGCTTCCTTTCAGAGGAATGTTCACTGAACTGGGCCAGCTCAAGCCGATACCTTGGCATTCCTTTGAAGAAGAGATCAGCTGGCTAACCATTCTTTCCACCCGCTGGATAATTGTTTTTTTTCGAGAGGGGGTATTTAGAGTCAGTTGCTCGATTATTTTTCCCTTAGCCGAAACCAGCCCGCCTTTAATGGTGGTGCCACCCAAATCAATGCCGATGTAGGTTTTTTGTTTCATGGTTTTTAAAAGGGTAAGAGAGCTAAAGGAGGTAGAAGAATAAATGATTAAAGGGCGAAAAGATAAAATGGAATAATGTTTTTTTGACTCATCGCCCTTTACCCCTTTTAGCCTCTCTATCTTTTTGCTCTTCTTGCTCCTTTTATTTTTTTAGATCACCTTTCTATTATATCAATTTAACCGATTGTTTGAAACGCCCGTAGCCAAGTGTTATCGGTAATGTGGCTCAAAAAAAGATTTTCGCACCGGCGCCGTGTCGATAACATGGAACCTGTTTATTACTCATTGTTTTAAATATGTTTGCATTTATGCTAATATTCATTAGGTGAAACAACAATTCGCGCTTACTTATTCCTCTAAATTTCGCTAAAGAAATAATAATACCAAGTCGATATTTATATAAATATTTACCGCTGATAACAAGATGAAAACACAAAAAAGCGGCAAAGTCGAACAATCAATTGACAATAACAAGCGTAATGGTATAAAATCCCCTATAAAATCAAACACTAAAAATACACAAAGATCATTCAAAAAAAGCAATATAGAAGGGAGAAGAAAAGCCATGCGTGAAGTAATCACTGATTCCCGGAAAATTGGCGACGTTATCAGTTTTTTCAGCAGGACAACGGATGAAATTGTCACTCTGGAAGAGCTGAAACGGACGCTTGAATCTGGCAGGCAGCTGGTGATGAAATACGGCGTGGATGTTACCGCACCGGATATTCACATCGGCCACGCCGTAAACCTTTGGATGTACCGCAAATTACAGGAGCTGGGACACAAAGTTGTTTTCCTGATTGGGGATTTTACCACCCAGATTGGCGACCCCACTGGCAAAAACAAAACCAGGCCGATCATCCCTCTCGCAGAAATCCAGCGGAACGCCGATGCTTTTATCAAACAAGCTGAGATGATTCTGCACACTGAGCCGGAAGTATTGGAAGTGAGAAGGAATTCCGAATGGCTTACCGAGTTGTCCGCCCGGGAATTGCTGAACCTGATGTCTATGGTAACCAACGACAAGCTGATCGCGCGTGAGATGTTCAGGCAAAGAATCGCCAAGGGCGAGGAAATCTACGAGCATGAGCTGATCTACCCCATTCTGCAGGGCTACGATTCCGTGATACTTGGATCGGATCTGACCATTATCGGTTCTGACCAGCTTTACAATGAAATGATGGGCCGGGCTTACCAAGTGAAATTCGGTAAAAAACCGCAGATCATCATCACTACCAAAATCACGCCCGGCATTGACGGAAAGGGCAAGCAAAGCAAGAGTGTGGGAAACTACATCAGTTTGCTTCATTCTCCTCGAGAGAAGTTCGGCCGGATCATGAGTATGCCGGATAACCTGGTTACGCAGTACTTCCAGGTTTATACTGAAGTGCCGCTTGATGAAATCGCCGTGATGGAAGATGAGTATTCCGACAATCTCATGGAGTACAAGCTCCGTCTTGCGAAAGAAATCGTCAGGCGCTACCACGGCGGTGAAATCGCTGAGGGTGAGTATGAATGGTTTAAAAAAACTTTCAGCAAAAGGGAGGTTCCGGATGACGCTCCCCGGATATCCATAGGCGCGGCGGAAGCAAGCATTTACCGAATTCTTCGACAATGCTTTCCAACGGAAAAAAGCAACGGCGATATAAAAAGGCTGATTATTCAGCGAGCTGTTACCGTGAGCGGTAATACCGTTACTGATCCCGAAGAAAAAATTCGTCTAACGCCCGAGGGTATCCAAATCAAGGCCGGAAAAAGAACATGGTTCATAGTGGTACCTTAACCGGTACGGAGGAAAGCCTATGGGCAACACAGACCCCAGGCGCATCCTCAAGGGTGACAGTGGATCCGCAAGCTATTGCTGCGAAGCCGCAGGAGCAATTGAGACCGATAAGCTTCCGCCGGAAAACGCGTTTGATCCGAAACGCGCTCCCGGAAAAGAAGAGAAGGCGGCCAGCTACTGTTGCGAAGCAGCCGGAGTAATTCCTGCGGAAAATCTGCCTCCGGAGGATGCCCATTAACCGAAGTGGTCTCTTTGCTCTTCCATAGCCAAACGGAGAGCATCGAGACCATTTTTTAACCAAGGAGGTGTCGTATGGACGCAAACAATACGAGTTTGACTCCGCGCATCTCCTTTGTTACGGGGGATACGCGGCTGGATTTAATAGCGCTGAAAATAATTTGGGAAAAAGATCCTGGACTGTGGCAATCTGTCACCCGCGAATACCCGGCACTTTGTAGCGTAGAAGAATGGAATGGCCGTGCAATAAGAAGAGTAGTCAGGATGATTTATGTGCAAAAGCGGAAAGAAATTTCGCAAGCCGCTAAAAACTTCATTATCTGGTGGCGGCCTGTGGAAATAGGATGGTTTAATTTGCTTGATTCCCTATTCACGCCAAAAAATAAAATTGCGGCCGTTTACACCTGCTACATAGGAATCAGCCCAATTTCCCCCCGGATAATAGAAAAGGGAAGTTACTCGGCTTCTTATTTGCTGGGAAAAGAAAAATCTCGCCTGCTTCATGCGCACGAAACCAGCCACTTCTATTTTTACCGGAAAATCCAGGAATTGGGATTGGAACATACAACCGGATCCCGCCGCTTCTGGCTGCTTAGTGAAGCGATGGCCCCACTGATTTTAAATGATCCCGCGGTAATGAAGATAACCGGTTCGCCTGCGCCAGGAAGTTATGTGTGTAAAGAATCGTTAGTGGAAAAATGCCGTCCGCATTACGATAAGCTGCGTTCCCGTGAAATAGGCATTAATGAATTTTTTACCCTGCTCATTGGAATAAAGATTAATAGAGAAGACTTGAACCTTAAGTTTACATAAAGCTCCGGCCCCGGGGCTTTTTTTAATGTCTTGACACCCCGATTTTTATAAGCTAATTTTATTCAAAACAGTCCGTTGACATATCATACTCTAATATAAGGGGGAGAAGCCCATGTTTAGTATTGAAACGCACAAAGAAAGCGCGCTGAAAAAATCCGTGTTCGGGCACTTCTTTCACCGCAACGGAATAAGCTGTGCCTACAACGCCTTGAAGATCTTGCCGGTTTACTACAACTCCGCGCTCCACCCGTATCTGCTGAAAGCGATGGAATCGTCAATCAATAATGCACTAACAGCCATTCCTCAAAACCTGGAACGTCAATTCGTGGAAACGCTGACGGCAATATGCCAGGCGCATATTTTCGTGCCAGTCGGATACAATGAACTGGAATACCTTTCAAAAGTGCAGAAAATCGCTTTCGGCCTTCCGCAGATAAGGCTGCTCGTTTTGCACATGACTGATTATTGCGACCTGTGCTGCCGCTATTGCTTTATTGAAGGCGGTATAACGCCGGCTTATTGCCGAAGAAACATGGCCGCGAGCGTCATGAAAAGAAGCGTTGATAAGTTTGGCCAGATTATAAAGGGACGATCCTTTCCTAAACCGCCAGCGATAGTTTATTACGGCGGCGAACCCTTGGCTAACTGGAAAATCCTCAAATGCTGCTTGGAATACGTGAAATACCGTCAAAGCATCCGCGCTCTTCCGCAAAGAATAGACCAAATTCTGATCACTAACGGCACGCTTGTCACCACGGAGATCGCACGCGAACTGAAAAAGCACGGCGTAATGGTTTCCGTTTCTCTGGACGGGCCTAAAAGCATTCATGACCGCAACCGCGTTTACAGAAACGGCCGGGGCAGTTTCAACCGCACCATGAAAGGCTTTAATGCCCTTAAGCAATGCGGCATTCGCCCGACCGTCTCCTGCGTATTAGGAAAAGAAAGTACGGAACGGGCGTCGGAAATAATCCACTGGCTGCTTGACGAACTAGGCGTGCGAGCCTTGGGGTTCAACCACGTTTCCATTATTCCTGACGTAAATGAATACGATCCGGAGTACGAAGCGCGATTCGGAGACGCGGTTATCAAGGCACAAGAAATAATCCAGGCCGGCTATCCGCACGTTTATGAACGACGGATGAACCATAAAATAAACTGCTTTCTGGAGCGTACTATAATCCGCGCGGATTGCACCGGATGCGGTGAACAAATGAGCGTAAGCCCTGACGGCAAGATCGGCATTTGTCAGGGATACATGGGAAGCAGGAAAACTTTCAACGGAGACGTAGAAGATGCTTCCTATCTTCCCGCGGAAGATCCGGTTTTTGTCGAATGGGCTCAACGTTCGCCGCTAAACATGCCGCAATGCTTCGAATGCGCCGCACTGGCCACCTGCGGAGGGGGATGCCCGAGAAACGCCGATCTTACTAACGGCTCCATTTGGAAAGTAGATTCTGCTTTCTGTCATTTCGCGCGAAAAGCGCAGGAGTGGATGATATGGCTGAAATACGAAAAACGATAAACGGTAGCGCGATGTACGTACCGTTCTACTGTGTCCCAGCCGAGCAGGCGCATTGTCAAGATTGGGAAATCGTGATGTTTGTTTCCCCTTCCTGCCCCGGAACATGTTTCCATTGCTGGTCCTCTGAAACTTTCTTTGGTCTTCCTGTTCTGCTTTCCTGGCATGAAAGATTCTGGAGTTTGGCTAGCAATAAAGCTAAGTTGGGCGAAATAAGGCTTTCGGGCGGGGAACCGTTTCTTTGCCGAGACCTGGGTGAGATTATCGGGATTATCCGAAAAAACCTGATAAGCATCGTCCCGGTAAAAATTTTCACCGCAGGATACAGACTAGTTTCCCTCAAAACAGGAAATGCAGGAATAGAAGAAACAGTGTGCAACATTAGGGCTAGCGGCGTAGTTAGGGAAAAAGTGGAGATCCATCTTTCTGCCGACGAACATCATGCCGGATCATTATACAGGACGAACATGGGAATAAAGAAACGGTCGGTTAAACCACGGCATGCCGGAGAAATGAACCTCCTCGGAATACCCATGCTTCAAACCCAGACGATAAACTTTTTGCGCGCTTGCGAAATCCTAAGCAATGAAGTGCAAGGCTTTGAGGGAAAGCTTAAAATCCACGCGGAAATGAACCGCCTGGAATATCACCGGCGCGAAATATTCCCATGGCTTACAGAAGACGCATGGAATGCCGCGGTAATATCTTCGGAAGGATTAATTAAGGCCGGCGGCGCACGAAACATGCCAAGCTCGGTTGAAATTTCCCCAAGCAGCCGGCACAGCATAATGATCATTCCCGGCGCAGAGATAGCCACCGCTCCCAACTCCAAAAAAAGCCAGGCTTACTTAAATCCGTCCGGAAACAAAATGATCTACGCCAATCCTTGCACTAACAAAGAAAACAGTAATGGATTTGTAATAGCCGGATGGTGGAACATGATCAACCGAGTTTTTTGCGGAGGAACAGCCCAAGAAGCCCTGGAACTGGTCAGTTAGAATGTCGTTCGCTCGTTCAATTCTGCAGTTAATCTTCTCTGGTGTGTAAAATAGTACATGCCAGAGATTTTTTTATCTAAAACAACGGTGATTATCATAAAATAAAAAGGCGTCTCGAGCGTCGCCGAGAGACGTCTTTTTGAGTTTATTTATTTTTTATCCCCGTTTCGATAAAACTCGGCCGCTTCTTCCGGAGAGATGGGATTGATGATTATGCCGGAACCGATTTCCACGCCGGCCCAAACCGAGCCGCGGGGAGTAATTTTCATATAAAGATGCTGATCATTGTCATTAATCACCTGGTGAAAGTAATAGTTATAAGGAAGATTCAACTTCTCGATTTTTTGCAAGACGCTTTTTAAAGCGGTGGCAAAAGAAAGCTTTTCCGCGTTATTCAAGACCATCACATTATCCAAATGCCTTTTAGGCATAATCCAAACTTCGTAATTGTGAATGGAGGCGTAAGGAGTAAAAACAATCACATGCTCGTCCTCCCAAACGAAACGAGGACCGGTGCGTTCCCGTTCGATTACGTCGCAGTAAACGCAGCTTCCCGTTTCTAATTTGTATCTTTGGGCTCTTTGAGATTTATCGATTAAATGAGGAGGAAGAAAAGAGGTGGCGAATATTTGAGAATGGGCGTGCGCTACCGAAGCGCCGGCCCGGCCGCCATTATTTTTGAAAATCAGAATATATTCAATCTTTTTATCCTTAGCTATTTCATAAGTACGTTCAGCATAAACATCCAACATTTTTTTAATTTGTTGTACCGAAAGGTGCTCCAGCTCGGTGGCATGATCAGGGGTTTCGATAATCACTTCTTGAACCCCGTAAGCATCGGAGTTGTCTGTAGTAACGGCGGGAAATTTGTTTTTTAAGGTAATAAGGGACCATTTTTTCCCCTGCCCGTCATATTTTCGGATAATCAAATCTTGCTCCACGTTTTCAGGGCAGAAAACGCATTTTTTTGTTTCCGTGACCTTGCTGACAATCTGTTCAAAATCATGGGGCCGCTTTCCTCTTTGCGGCGCGATAATGACATATTTGTCTTGAATGTAGTCTTTGCGGATTTCTGATTTCGTTCTTGAAGCCATGGTACTTAAAATTTATGATTTAGGTGATTGGAGCAGTGCTTTCTGATAGAGAGCGAGATAGCGTTGCGCCGAATGGAGCCAGGAAAAATCCTGACTCATACTGTTTTGAATAAGCTTGTTCCAGCTGTTTTGGTCGGAAAAAACGGTTAGGGCTTTTTTGATGGTGGCCAGCAGTTCTTGAGATTCATAATTTTGAAATACGAAGCCGGTACCGGTTTTGGTCTGAGGATTAAAATTTTGAACGGTGTCTTTTAATCCGCCGGTCGCCCGAACAATCGGAACGGTGCCATAGCGCATGGCAATCATCTGCCCCAGCCCGCACGGTTCGAAGCGCGAGGGCATTAGAAAAAGATCAGAGCCGGCGTAAATCTGCTGGGCGAGATGGGCGTCGAAGGCAAGCCGCACCGCTATTTTTTTCGGATACTTTTGAGCCTCTTTTTCCAGAGTTTGCTCTAGTGGTTTTGACCCCAGCCCCAAAAATACCAGTTGTATCTCCAGTGTAGCAAGTTCATCGATAATTTGACAAATCAAGTCGATTCCTTTCTGGTCGGTAATTCTGGATACTAATCCCACCACCGGAATATCAGGATTGGGGGGGAGTTGGACGCTTTGCTGCAAGTCTTGTTTGTTTTCTTTCTTCTTAATGAAATCTTTAAGGGAATAATTCAGTTTGATTTCGGGGTCAGTGGCCGGATTGAAGCGATCGGTATCGATTCCATTTAATATTCCGGTCAGTATTTTTGCTTTTTTCTGAAGAGTGGATTCCAAATTCTCGCCATATTCCGGAGTAAGAATTTCATGGGAATAGGTGGGGCTGACGGTGTTAATTAAGTCGCTGTTGAGAATGGCCTGCTGCAAGTAATTTAAATCTTGATTCTTACCGAACCGTTCTTTTAAAGTAGGCCAGTCGTTTTCCTTTATTTCCAGCAGGGAAAAAACATCATCAGGAACATACTTGCCCTGAAAAGCCAGGTTGTGGATAGTAAGAATGGTGGTGAAATCAGGAGAGCGCTCCGGATTTTGTTTATTAAGGATTTTAATCAGAGCCGGCAGAATTCCCACATGCCAGTCGTGACAGTGGATGATGTCCGGCTGCCATTTGAGCGGACCGAAAATCTCCATGGTCGCCCTTACGAAAAAAGTGAAACGGCGACATTCTTTGGGAGTACCTCCGGAAGAAGCGTCTTTTTCGTAGTAGACGCCGTTTTCTCCTAAAAATTCCGGATGGTCGATCAAATAGACCGGAACAGCACTGCCAGGAAGAGTTGTTTTCCAAAGAGCAGCTTTTTCTTCTTTGCCTTTAAAAGGAACGGTGAAATCAGTTGCCACCTTTTTAAGTTTGTATTTCTTTTCATCCACTATTCCATATTTAGGAATAACAATCCGGACATCCACTTTCAGCTGAGCCAACGCCTTGGGTAACGCGCCAATGACATCGGCCAATCCTCCCACTTTAGCCAGAGGGGTGAGTTCGGCTGCTACGAATAACACTTTTATTTTAGACATAAAGATAGTTTAAGGTCAGATTTTATAAATTAATATTTTTTACACATTGGCCCATTCCGGCAATTCTGTTGCGTCTTTTGGAAAGTTGTGGGTGATTTCTCCGGTTTGGTGGTCAATGTTCTCATTGCCGACCCAAACCCCGGCGGAATCAAAATATTTTCTTTTTTCGAATATAGTTCCCTTTTCCGGTTTTTCTAGATTTTGGCCTTGCTCTAAAATTTCGTTTGTTTCTATGACTACTTTACCATTCTCGCCAAGCGGCTGTTCCGTAGTGGTGGTTTGCCATTCATGGCCCTTGTCTTTGCCATGTTCAATCACTCCTTTTAATATATGACCGCCGTCCTCGGGATACTGATGGGTGTTGCGCCATTGGTTTTCATGCTTAGGGTCGCCTTCTTCGGTAGAAAGGGTTTGGCCGAACTCTTCGGTCACCCGGCCTTGATCGTCGTACTGAAAAAACTGCTGACGATGACCGCCCATTGTTTCCGGTGACGGAACCTGGTCTTTTTGATACCATCTTTCCTCACGGTAAGTAACATGCTCACCTTCATCCAGAACCTCATATTTTAAAGGCTGTCCGTTCTCAGCGTCTATTTTGTTTTCTCTTCCTCCTTCGGGAATTTCCGGCTTTGGTTTTATTTCAAACTTTTCTTCTTCCTCGCTAGCCCGAGGCGGCATATCAAAGTTAACCATTTTGGTAAGCTTAATTATTAATCATTTTTTGCCAATCGCGGTAAAGGCGATAGGGGATTTTATAATAATCCCATTGTTTATTGATAATAGCTTGTCCCTTTATCTTAACATATTCGTGGAAATCACTCCCGCCGGTAATCAACAGGCGGTACTGTACAGCCATTTTAAGGTAATGTTCAATTTGATGCCAGTTATGGTAGGGGGAAAGCACCTCTAACCCGTCCAAGCCCCCTTTAACCAGGGCGGGGATTACTTTATCTTCCTTAAAAATCAACTGCTGACCAGGATGAGCCAGCACCGCCTGACCCCCTGCTTTTTTAATCAGCTGGATCGCTTTTAAAAGCGGCAACTGGGATAATTCGAAATATCCGGCACGGCCTTTTCCCAGATAATGATGAATCTTGCCCAAATAATCGTTGTAGAGAGAGGGAATTTCTTTCCTAATCTTGCATTTGTTTTCAGGATATTTTTCTATTTCTGCCAAAATATGAATGGCCCCCAGTTGTTTCGAAGGATTTTGGAATATTTTTTCTTCATTGATGACAAATCCCCTCCTTTTTAAATCAGCGATTGATCTTTTAACCTTATTGATATGGTTTTTTTGTAGTTCTTTTAACGCCCGGCTTAATTCGGTATCTCCTAATCTAAAATTATAACCCAGTAAATGCAACGCTCGCCCCTGGTAGTGGGTGTAAATTTCCACGCCCGGAAGCACTTTTATTTTATAGCGCCGGCTTAATTTAGTTATTTCCGGCACTCCGTCGATAACATTATGATCCGTTAAAGCAAGCACCTTAATATTATTCCGGTCGGCCAGTTTTAAAATCTCCGCGCAGCTTAAAGCTCCCTCGGAGTAGACAGAATGGATATGCAGATCAATATATTTTTCCATCTAAAAAAGAGTCTCGGGTTTATGGGATAAAATTTCCTTGATTTTTTTCTCGGAAAACATGGCCAGCCCTTGCAGGTCTTCGGTGTCGTGGTGAAAATAGTAGCTGACGATATTAAAGCAGGATTGCGTGAAGGTTTCAATAATCCAAAGCTCGTCAAACTGCCGCAAGTTGCGGTAATGCCTTTTGAACTTCAGGTAAAGCTGATGCTGCCAGGCTGGATGGTCGTAGGCGCGCATCCACAATGCGACCGGATCGTGTACCGGATTGACCCAGTTGATATTCTCCCAATCAATCAAAGTGAAGCCCCCGTCATTTTTAATGAAATGGGCGGAATAAGGCTCTTGGTGCGATAAAACCTGGGTCGCCCGGTTGTAAGCCGGAATGTATTCTTTAATGGTGCGGCGAAACTGTTGGGTCACGCCCGGCTGCCTTAAGTACCCTTCGATTAATTCGAAGTGAGGCTCCAAATAGCGCCAAAGCTGACGGTTAAAATTATAAGAACGATGAAGCAGTTTCCTTAATTCTGCCGGCAACTCCTTTTTTTTAATGCTTTGCAGAGCGGAAAAGAATTTAAAAACCCAATCCAAGTTATCTTTATTAAAGAAAGACGGTTTGAAACGAATGTCCCCTCCTTCCACATTCTGGGTTTTTCCGGGCCAGTATTCCCGAATGTACCAGGTGCGCGGCACTAAGCCCGAAGCGTAAATTTTAGGAACGGATTTTTTGAGAAAACGATATTTGGATCGAGCCAGGAATTTCAGAAAAAGAATCTCCCGAGAAAACTTCAGATTGGTCCTCTTATCTAAAGTATTGGTGAAGAGGCAGACTTTTAAAAGCGCTCTTTGGTTGCGCTTAGTTACTTCGGCCAACAAAAAGCGAGGGCCGTACTTCAACTCCTTAATAATCCGGTACCCCTCTTTAAGCAGAATGTCATTAATGGCATCTTGAGCGGCTTGAAGCCTTTGCTTCTTGATTTTAGGATTTTCTTTTCTCATCCTAAACCGAATTTATAGATTAAGTAGGGATTTTGATCGGGGAATAGTATGCCGGACAATGGTTCTATTCAGATCCGCCCGGTTCTTTTTACTATCGATAAAAATGGAGCAGGCAAAGGCGGTAATCTGCATCATCCACCAGACTTTCCATAAATCAATTCTTTTTTCCGCCAGCCGGTTGTTGTTTTGTTTGGTTTTTTGGAGATAATTTTTTAGAAAAATGGCGTTCAGTTTATCGACTAAACGCGGTGAAACCTCGCTCCGCCAGCTGATTAACTCCAGCTGAACCAAGTAGTTCGCTATTTCGCACAACGGATCAAACCGCCAGGCGTTGCCGAAATCAATTACGCCCACCTGATTTTTATTGATTACTATATTATTAGCGTTCAGATCACCATGGATCAAACCGCTTTTTTTAGGATGGTACTGCTTTTGCACGGCCGCATAAAAATGTTCCAGAATTTTTTTCCCGTCCGCTTGAACTTTTAAGGAGTGCCTGCCGTAATTTTTAATAAAATGGCTCATGTCCTCCCGGATCGCTTTTAGCGTTTTCACCCGGCCGATTTTAGCCTTCAAATTGTGGAATTCCGCGGTCCAGTTCGCTGCCAGCAGAACGCTCTTTTTTAAATCGCCCTTTCCTTTTTTAATTAGATCCGAAAGAATGTCGCCGGGATATTCTTCGTAAAGCTGCAGCCGGCGAGAAGGATAATGTCCGAGCGGCCGAGTAACCTGGTATTTCCCCCGGTCAAATCCGTGCTGGTAAAGATAGTTCAAAGCCTGATCCGATACGGTAATTTCCCAGGTTTGATGGCGGCTGGGCACATTGCCCCGCACTATTTTTTCTATTATTTCCCCATTAGGATACCGCAGTCCCAAAGTATAGCGCACCGCTTTTTTAAACTGATAAGCGCTTTGGTCCTTTAATTGAAAAGAAACCAGCTCAGCCTTGGGATAATAGCGGGGGACCACTTCTTTTTCAAAAAAGTCCTCCATTATTTTCCGGCTGGCCGCCCGACGAAGGATTAAACGGTTTTTTTGGTTCATCCCGTTAGAAATTTAATGAATAATGTTTAATATCTAATTCTGTTTTTTTGCTAAACCTGTTATTTATCGAAACCCGTGTTTAGTGAATTTCTAACGGGATTCATTTATTGAGTGTTTATTTTATTGAAATCGCTGTAATTATAGCGTAAAACCATCATTCTGGCGAATTGCGCTTTACTTAATCAACTCTCTAACGCGAAATTAGAATCAGTCGATGCAAGATTAACCTTTTTTATCTACCTCTCCTCTTCTCCCCTTATCAAGGGGAGGAATCCTTTACATATTTTCTATAACTGCTAAGATGTCAAAAATCGCTCGTTGGCAGTCTAATTGAAAGGGGGTATTTATGGCAAGATACTTGCATCCTTCTTCGCCGGAAGTCCTTTGGGATTCTCTCACCATCCTCGATCTGGGAGATGCTGCTTACGAAGTGGCGCTGGGGAAGATGAAGGTACCCAACAACCCGGGCGGGAACGGCGGCGTTTGCCAAGACGTGCTTGCCGTGACGGTGAGCGCAAACTGCGGCATGATCCAGCGTACCACCGTATTTTTCCAGGATCTCCGGTTCCATTCCTTCGGCTGTACTTGCGTCCACCCCCGCTATTGCGAGGTTGTTCCGGACTGTGTCTGTGGAGATTTTTCCGACAAACGCGGCGCCTACTTCGGTCAGGAAAAGAAGCACCTGCCCGCTTCGCTGGAACTGCTCCATCAGCCGGATCTGGTGGTAAAACTGCCGGAATATGCCCAAACCTTGCTGGCGGGAATCTTCAGCTAGCCAGCCGATCAAGCTCATTATTATTTCTCATCACCCTCCTTAACCCAGCCGGTTTACCCAAGCCGGCCTTTTTCTTTTGCAAAAAAGCAATTAAAAACCGACTGAGGACGGTTTGAACAAGAAGGCGCGAATTCGAATTCGCGCCTTCATTTGTCTATAAAACAGACAATTTATTTTACAAGACGCATTTAATTTGTTAAGTTATTGTAGATTGTATTAAGCAGTACTCTCAAACAGCCGAGCGTCTATTACAGGAGGAATCCAATGTCCAAGATTAGAGCGTGGCAGGCGAACGGGAGGGCGTCGCCGTTACCATTCAATGCACCTATCAATAAGATCAAAAAAAGCATTAAGGACAAGGTGCTCTAATTTGCCAAGACAACATCAGGCAAGCTCTCCAAAAATATTAAATGGTGTAAGGTGATTTATTCGGCAAACCAAGTTTGCCGAGTGATCCGAGTGCGAACACAAAGGGGTGGAAACTTGTTTTCATCCCTTATTTTTATCAAAACCAAAAACCGCCTTTTGAGGGGCGGTTTCTTATAAGGGGATGGCAGTTTTACCTCCCCTCACCCCTCCTTATCAAGGAGGGGAAATGCCCGAGCTATTTATTAGTAATCTCTTTTTCCTTCTCTTTCAATTCCTTAACGCGATCCCGAATCTGGGCGGCGCGCTCGTATTCTTTGCTCTCGGCGGCAGTCAGCATTTGCCTTTCCAAATTACCTACTATTTTATCGAACTCCTTTTTAGGAATGTAAGGCGTTTCCGTGGTGATGCGCTGAGTAACATCTTCATCCGCCAGCTTGCTCAGTTCTTCCACTTTGCCGGAACGCTGCCAGTCAAAGGCCTCCTGGATTATTTTCAAGTATAATTCCTTGGCGTAATCTTTTTTCTTTTGGTCAACCGGCAAAATCTGCAAGATATCTTTGAATTCTTTGGCGCCGCCTTCCATCATTTCAATGCTCCACCACGGCTGGGCCGAAGCCCACCAGTACTGGTCGGAATGCAGGGCGCGATCCAGCGCTTTTCTGACTTTAGGATAAATGGGATTTTTAGAATCCAGTTTTTCCACTTCCTCGATGGCGATATTGGTCAGCTCCCATTGCCAAGTTTGAATTTGGTTGTCGTCGTTTTTCCAGCGGGAAAAAGGAGTATTCTGCTCCAGATCCCGTTTCATCAGCGCCCAGCTGGAATCCAGCGGATCAACCGCTTGTCGTTTGGTAAAGAAATTCTCCAGCTCGGAAATGAACACTCCTTTCAATTCCTTGGTTTGGTAAAGGTCGAATAGCAGTTCCTCTAAACCCGGGCGATGGTGGCCGAAAGTTTCTCCGTCCATGGCGGTAATCAAGTACTCTTCTTTATTCACTCTTTCTCCCAATAACTTAACCAGCATGTCGCTGGAGAAAACGCTCATGCCCACTTGGGCGGAAAGAATCCGAAAGCTGGTTTCGCGGTCCCGAAAAAAGACTTTCAGTTGATCGTTTCCTTTTAAAGTATAAATAGTATCCGCAGAAAGCGCGCCCATTTTTCCGCTGCAGGCCAGCTCGTCCAAGATAATCCACTGGTAGCCCATTTGGGCGGCGATTTTACCCACTTTCTTGGAATATCCCATTTCCGTGGGAAAAAATCCTTTGGGCTGGTAAATTTTTCCGAAATATTTTTGGTTGGTCTCGTGGTTCAATTCGATTTGCCGTTTGATCTCTTTTTCCGGCAGCAAAGGCAAAAAAGCATGGTACTTGGCCGATTCGGTAAATTCCACCTGACCCCTTTCAGCTAAGGTTCTCAAGTCTTCTACCACATCCAAACAACCGTCTCTTTCAAACAGTTCCACTAAGGTCGCGTTAATATTAAGCGTGAGCTTCGCTTTAGGATTTTCCTTTAACCCTTTGGTGATTTTGCGATAGCTCTCGTTAGCGATTTTTTTCACCCACATCGATTTCTGAGTGGGAGGCTGATAAATATGTAAGAAGTTGGACCAATACATTTTTAGGAAGTTAGGAAATTAGCTTGTAGGTTGTAGGCAACCGCGGTTAATTACTAATTACTAGTCACTGATTTCTAGTTTCTAAATAAATTCCCAATCACAAATCCCAATTTTTCAAACCTTACCATTAAACTGTCGTTTCGAATTTAGTAGCAACCGTGGGCGCGGAGGCCCGCGGTATGCCCCGAGCGCAACTCTCTGCGGCTGCGATCGGGAATTGGATTTATCAAATAACTTTCTTCCCGGCCAGATAAGGCTTTGCTTTATAGCCGGCCAGGAACATTTTTTTCTCATGAGCCGCTTTGCCGGTATCTTGCCAGAGATGAGCTAAATTGGCAATTTTTGAGGAAAGTGCCTGGGCTTTTTTCAATTTGGCCGCGGGAACGGTTTTTAATAAAGTGAGCGCTTTAACCAGCCGCTGAGCTCCTGCTTCGATAATTTCTACGCTCCACCAAGGATGGCATGATGCCCACCAGAACGGGTCGCTGTTTTCCGCTTGGTCCAGAAACAGCCGGGCTTTTAGAAAAGAGGGGTCGCTTTTTTTCTGAGCGGTGATTGGAACCACTAAATTAAACAGTTGCCACTGCAGGCGGTGAATCGGATTTCGGGGATGATCCCAAAGCTCATAAGCCACTCCTTTTTGCAGTTCCTGTTCCGAAGAAGCCCAGCTGGAGGCCAGGGGAGTAATTTTTTTAAAGTCCCGTAACTCTTTTAAGTATTCCGAGTAAGTAACTTTTTCCGTTGCTTTGTCTTTCAAGAGTTCCTGTAAAACTTTTTCCATGCCAGGCCGATGGTGGCCGAAAGTTTCTCCGTCCAGCGCCAGAATAATCGGTTGGTTTTTCTGGTAAAGCCGGCGGAACATTTTTTTTGCGGCTAACTGGGGCTGGGCTAAAAACAAATCACTGGCCAGCCGGTTGCGGAAAATTATTTTTAAAGAAGTTCCTTTAACCTGGTATCCTTGCTGCCAATCTACTGATTTTAATTTTCCCGTCAAGGCGATTTCATCCAGCGCCATCCAATCAAATTTTTCTTTAGCCACCAGACGAGCCACAGAATTACTATAGCACAGTTCCGGCGAGAAAAAACCTTTCGGCTGGTAGATTTTCCCCAAATATTTTCGATTGGTTTGGGTGTTCAACCGGATCTGGCGGACTATTTCAGAAGCGGGCAGTTTGGGGAGCAGCCCGTGGTATTGGGCGCTGCCGGTAAATTCGATCCGCCCTCTTTTAGCCAGTAGTTTTAAGTCGGATATTAAATCGGTCAGTTTCCAGCGCGCAAGCTGCTCCGTCAAAGAGGCGTTGATGTTCAGGGTAATTTTGGCGCCTTTTTGTTTTTTCAGGATATTTAAAATCGGCCGGTAGCTTTCCCGCGCCACTTTTTTGATCACCCTAGGATCCCAATTCGGCGGCTGGTAAATGTGGAGCAGGCTAGCCCATTTTACTTTACTCATCCCGTTTAGAGGCAGGTCGCGGCCTCGAGCCCGCTGGTTATTAAACTGATAAGGTATCTTATTTATCATATAATTAATCAATATTATCTTTATCGCGACCGCAGCCTCTAACGGGACTCGTTTTCTTTTTTCTCTTCGGATAATTCTCGGTTCTTAATCGCTTTGCGGAACAATAAAACGTATTTTTTGGCGGGGATCTTCCAGGAGAAGCTCAACTGCATTCCTTTTTTCATCAGCTCAATCCATTCTTCGCGGTGCTTGTGGTTTTCAATGGCGCGGGTGATGGCGACTAATAAATCCCGAGAGTCGTAGGTTTTAAACGTGAAGCCGTTCCCTTTTTGGGTGCGGGCGTTATAGTCGGTAATGGTATCGACCAGCCCGCCGGTCGCCCGAACAATCGGAATCGAGCCGTAACGGAGGCTGATCATTTGCCCCAATCCGCACGGTTCGAAGCGGGAAGGCATTAAAAACATGTCTGATCCGGCATACACCTTAGTGGCATGATTGAGGTCGAACTGGAGGTGAGCGGCGATTTTTTTGGGATTTTTTTTGATGTATTTGCGAAAAAAACTCTCGTATTTCTTGTCCCCGCCGCCCATAACCACAATCTGAAGATCCAACCTGAGCAGGGGATCCAAAATGTCCATGATTAAATCGAAACCTTTTTGTTCGGTGATGCGGGAGACCATGGCAATTAAGGGCACTTTCGGGTTTTCCGGCAGCTTAAACATTCTTTGCAGAAAGAGTTTGTTCTTGGTTTTTAAGTGCAGGGAATCAAAGTCGTAGTTTTTATACAGGCCGGGGTCCGTGGCGGGATTATAATCGCGGTAATCGATGCCGTTGATTATTCCGAACAGACGGTCGGAGCGGTTCTGCAGGATGCGGTCCAAGGCCTGCCCGAATTTTTTGGTCATAATCTCTTCGGCATATTGTTCCGAAACGGTATTGATAATGTCGGCATGGATGATTCCGCGTTTGGCCAGGTTGATATTTTCGATTTTATTTTTCTCGTCAAATAAAGGCAGCTTGGCATAGCCTTCGTCTTTCTGTTTTAGCGGAACCTCCCACCAGTTTTTGCCCATTTGGAAAGCCAGGTTGTGAATGGTGAAGACGGAAGCGGTTTCTTTAAACAAAGGATGGTCTGAAAACCTGGTCTTTAAAAGATAAGGAACCAAGCCGGTGTGCCATTCGTGGCACTGGATAATGTCCGGCTTGAACGCCAAGAACTGCAGCAGTTCGAAGACGGCCAGATCGAAAAAATAAAACCTTAAATTTTCCGTTTTAGAGCCGTAGATTTTTTTATGGGAAGAGAAAAACCGGCTGTGGTCGATGAAATAAATCGGGACGCCGGCGGGCAGTTCGCCCATCCAGAAATCGGCTGCTACGGTGGCCGAGGAATCAATTACTATCGGAACATCCTGTTTGATTTTTTTTAACTTAAAATCTTCCCGCAGAGCGGTGCCGTGCAAAGGGGTGATAACAATGACATTGTGCCCCAGCCTTTTTAAAGCTTTGGGCAGGGCGCGCGCCACGTCGGCCAAACCGCCGCTTTTGGAAAAGGGATCCACTTCAGAAGAGACCGAGACGATGTTTAGAAACTGTTGCATTTTATTTGTTCAGCGAGCATGAAGGCGAATTTGCGCAAATTCGCCTTCATGCTATTTAAAATTCTTTCGTAATTAAACTGCATACCGCAATGGCCAGCGCGTCGGCGGCGTCATCCGACTGCGGAATGCTTTTCAATCGGAGCAGGACTTTGATCATTTTTTGAATCTGCTGTTTTTCCGCCCGGCCGTAGCCGCAAATAGCCTGCTTTACTTCTAGGGGCGTGAATTCGGTAATCGGCAGTCCGGCCTGTTCGGCCGCCAGCAAAATCACTCCCCGCGCCTGACTGACGACAATGGCCGTTTTAACGTTTTTATAAAAGAAGAGCTGTTCCACGGCGACTACATCAGGATGATATTTTTTTATTATGGCGTTAAGGGCCCGGTAGATTAAGGCCACTCTTTTACCGAAGGATCCATGCTTGCTGGTTTGAATGCAGCCGGCTTTTTGAAAGGAGACGGAATCATTTTTCCCTTGTACAATGGCCCAGCCGACGCTGGCCACTCCGGGATCGATCCCCAGCACCAACTGCTCTTTGCTATTCTTCATAGTTAGAAAAGAAGTTATTTACTTCTTCGCTGTTTTCCAGTTCCTCTAAAAATCTCTGGATTTTTTCCGGGCTTTTTATTTGAGAATGGTCCAGCGGGTTATTGACAATAAATTCTACGGCGGCGTGCTCCACGGGAATGTTCTTTCCCTCTATTATTTTTTTTATTTTTTCCAAATCGGTCGGCCGGGAATAAACAATGAACATTTCACCTTCTTCTTTAATATCCTCCGCTCCCTGGTCGATCAGCTCCAGCTCCAGCGTCTCTTTCGCTTCGGCGGAATCCGGCTTTTTTAAATAAATAACTCCTTTGCGCTCGAACATCCAGTTGACGCTGTTGGCTTCTCCTAGTCGGCCGTTGTGTTTGGTGACGATTTTGCGTATTTCCGAAGCGGTCCGATTTTTATTATCCGTTACCGTTTCAATCAACAAAGCTAATCCTTCCGGTCCAAAAGCTTCGTAGGTGATTTCTTCTATTTGCACTCCTTCCAGTTCGCCCGTTCCTCTTTTAACGGCCCGCTCTACGTTGTCTTTAGGCATGTTGGCCTGTCTGGCTTTTTCCATGGCCAGCCGCAATTTGAAATTAGATTCGGGATTTCCTCCTCCTTCGCGGGCCGCAATGGTAATGGTGTTGGCCAGTTTAGTAAAAAGAGTGCCCTTTTTTGCATCAGCCACTCCTTTTTGTCTTTTAATTTGTGCCCATTTTGAGTGTCCCGACATGTTGTTCTGACCTTTAAAAAAATGTAGTTTGCGTTAAAAATATAACAGAAAGTATACCATAAGTCAATGCAAAATTTAGGAATTTAGGATGTTAGCTTGTAGCTTGTAGTATGGGATGACGGCAAAAAAGATGAAGAATAAAATAGGCAAAGAAAACGAAGTAACCCTCTCCCTTTTTCCCCTCCCCCCTTTTTGCCCCGTAGTTCTTTTAGCTCCTTTTACCCTTTTAATCATGACTTTTGCTTGTAATGATAAAAAAAAATTGATATACTGGTCTCAACTTAAAACTGTCTAACCACCTCTTTTCTCTAATTAATATCTAACGGGAATGAATCCCGTTAGAAGCCGCGATCGCATCGCGGTATAAATAATTTAGTAATAATAAGAAGTAAGACAAAATTAATATTAACTTACGTAGATCGAAATTGACCCCGTTAGAACAAACCGTTAAAATGACTCTTTTACCATATATGAGAGTTCTAACGGGGTTGATCGCGATCTGCTTCTAACGGGATGAATATTTTAGATCAAATCTCTCAAATCAACCGGCTGGATAGAAATAAGATGCGTACCTCTTTGGAATCGCTGGAAAAGCAGTGTCGGCAAGCGTGGCGCGAGGTGAAAAAAGTGCGCATCCCCCCTTCTTACCGAAAAGCGAAAAATATTTTAATTAGCGGCATGGGTGGCTCCGCTCTGGGCGGCCAGATCATCCAGTCGCTTTTTTATAATCAGCTGAAAGTTCCCTTGCAGGTGATTAATAATTACAGTCTTCCGGCTTCGCTTTCTTCCGACACGCTCTGTCTTTTTTCCAGCTATTCCGGCACTACCGAAGAGACGCTTACCGCCGCCCGCCTGGCGCTTCAAAAAAAAGTCAAAATTTTAGGAATCACCACCAACGGCCGGCTGGCTCGGTTTCTTAAGAAACAAAAACTGCCCGGCTATGTTTTTAATCCTATCCATAATCCTTGCGGCGAGCCCAGAATGGGCGTGGGTTATTCGGTAATGGGCCAGATTGGGCTGCTTAAGAAATGTGGGTTTCTTAAAGTTAGCGACGCTGAACTAAGAAAGGTAATC
Organism: Candidatus Kerfeldbacteria bacterium CG_4_10_14_0_8_um_filter_42_10; assembly: GCA_002784945.1. GTDB lineage: Bacteria > Patescibacteriota > Patescibacteriia > UM-FILTER-42-10 > UM-FILTER-42-10 > UM-FILTER-42-10. The sequence continues at coordinate 30,769 of PFMD01000025.1, read as the reverse complement.
AAACTGTTAGAAAAAGTGAATCAGCGATTCAAAATATCTCATCCCGCCAAGAACAATCCCGCCAAAAAAATCGCTCTGGCTTGTTATGATAAAACCCCGCTACTAGTAGGGTCAGAATTTTTAATCGCCAATGCTCATACTTTTGCTAATCAAATCAACGAAAACGGAAAGAATTTTGCGACTTATTTTGCCATTCCGGAGCTGAATCATCATCTGCTGGAAGGGCTGAAAAACCCTTCGTCTAATAAAAGCTCCTTGCTGTTCTTGTTTATTGAATCCGATCTGTATCACCCGCGGGTTAAAATCAGGTACGCCATCACTAGAAAGGTGATCCAGAAGCATAAAATAAGCACTCTTAGTTATAAATCCAAGGCTAAAACGAAGATCGAACAGGTATTCGAAATCCTTTCTTTGGGAGGATACGTCAGTTATTACTTGGCCCTGCTGAACAAAACGAATCCGGCCCTGATTCCTTGGGTTGATTATTTTAAAGAAGAGCTAAAGAAATACAAATAAATCCCTCGCTATGTCGGAACAATGATTCTTGCATCCATGCTTGGCAGGAATCAATATTAAAAGGCAGAAAAGAGTTAAAGGAGCTAGGGGATTAGAAGAGAAAAAGGGTAAAAGGAGAAAAGATCCATTCCGTCTTTTTACCTTTATCTCTTTTACCCTTTCCACTTTTTCCTTTTAACTCACTTAGCTCTTTTACCCTCTTAAAAATCGTGTTTTTTAAATCAATTTTTCACCAAAAACCATTTTCATATTTTGAAAAACCACTCATCGGCTATCTGGTTATTTTTTTAATTGCCTTCGGAGTGTTTTTCTATATCCAGTACACGCCGGATTTTCCCGATCCTGATTCTTTTTATCATATGAAGATGGGATTGTTGATCCAAGAAGGAAACCTCGCCCGGAATTTCCCTTGGCTTTCGGACTACACTATTTTAGGAGGAGCCTATACGGACCAGCATTTTCTTTATCATGTTTTTCTAATTCCCTTTCTGGCCATCTTGAGCCCGGCTATCGGAATTAAAGTCGCCACCATTTTTTTAGGCGCCTTTTTAATAGCCGGCTTTTATTGGTTTCTAAAACAAGAAAAGATCCGGCTGGCCTGGCTGTACAGCCTTCTTTTGTTGTTTATTGAGCCGTTCACTTTTCGAATCAGCTTGGCGAAAGCGCCTTCCGTGTCGATTATTTTTCTTTTTATGGTTCTGTGGTGCGTTTTTAATTACCGGCCGAAGCTGCTGTTTGTAATTTCCGCCGTTTTTGTCTGGGCTTATGGCGGTTTTCCTTTGACCTTGGTGGTGGCGGCTACTTATGGCGTGATCAGTATCGCTTTCCATTTTCAAGAGAAAAGAAACGGAGTACTCAACAAGCTTTTCCGCCACCGGCCGGCCCTGGCTCCTTTAATCGCCAAAGGAAAAGAGTTGAAACTATTTCTGGCCGCTCTGGGCGGAATTTTGACCGGACTGGTCATTAATCCTTATTTTCCCCAGAACCTTCCTTTTTATTGGTCGCAATTAGTCGAAATCGGCATTGTCAATTATCAAAAAATAATCGGAGTGGGAGGCGAATGGTATCCTTATCAGTTCAATCAGCTGGTCCCCAACGCCGTATTTCTTTTTTTAATCCTGATTACGGCTTTAGTGGTTTTTTTCATTACCATTCGAAAGCAAAGCAGAAGGTCTTTCGTCTTGTTGATTCTGACGCTTTTCTTTTTGGTTTTAACTTTAAAATCCCGCCGTTACGTGGAATATTTCGTTCCTTTCGGGATGATGTTCGGCGCTTTCGCCATTCACCCCTTGATCCAGAAAATAGATTTTCGCTCCTTGTTTAAAAAAGTAACCTTGTACTATTTCAGCAAAAAGGTGGTTTTTACCATTCTGGCCGTTTACTTTCTAGTGGCTGTTCCCACTATTGTCCTGCGGGATTTGAAGCAAGAACACAACAGTTTTGGATCGGGGTTGCGCTACGATAAATTTCAAGCGGCCAGCACCTGGCTGAAAAACAATACTTCTGCAGGATCCCTGGTGCTGCACAGCGACTGGGACGAGTTTCCCATTCTTTTCTACCACAATACCCATAATCATTACATTGTCGGATTGGACCCCACCTTTATGTATAAATACAGCCAGGACCTTTACTGGAAATGGGTTCATATTACCACGGGAGAAGAAAGCAACGACCTTTATGATATAATTAAGAATGATTTTCAAAGCGCCACCGTTTTCTTGGAAAAAGATCATACCGCCATGGACAATAACTTTAAAAATGATTCTCATTTTCAGCTGGTCTATGAGGATCAAGAGGCTAAAATCTATCAAATAAAGGAATAATGAACATTGCCCCTGATCAGTTGAATGAACTGCATAGCGCTGTGCCGCCTGATTATTATGATCAGGGAATCCAAAAGAATTTTTTTCAGAAATATTGGCACGAAAAGAGATTTAAAATTCTTCCGGAATTGCTTCAAGGTGCGGGAAGTAAGATCTTGGACTTAGGATGCCACGGCGGCCTAATGACCTCCAAAATCGCGGACTATTTAAAAACCACTGCTACCGGCATTGATCTTTCGCCAAAAGCGATCCAGTATGCCCAAAAAAAATACCCCCGGCTGAAATTCCTGGCCGCGGATATTCAAAAGGGAATTCCCTTTGCTGATAATTCCTTTGATGCCGTTACTGCCTTTGACGTGCTGGAGCATATTCCTAATCTTAAGTTCGTTTCTCAGGAAATACGCCGAGTATTAAAGCCGCAAGGAATTTTTATTTTAGCCGTTCCCAAGGAGAACGCTTTGTTCAAGACCGTCTGGTTTTTTTGGACCAAAGGGCGCGGCCGCGTGTGGCATGATGCGCACGTTCACCAATTTGACAAGCATCTTCTGAATAATTTTTTTGATTCGGCCGGAATGCAGCAGGTCTTGGAAAAGAAAATTCACCTGGGAATGTATTGGATAATTAAGTATCAAAAAACCAACTAGATGATATCATTAAGCACAATCTTACTTTTTATTTTAGTTTTTGTTAGGCTTTCGATTACCCATGATGTCAATAAGGAAGCGCAAATTTTAAGTTATCTCATTTCGTTTTTAATAATCCTGGGGTTAATATTTATTGATGTGGTAACTTGGTACCGAAAAAAGCATCCCGACCATTTCATTCTGGCCAAGTCATTTTTAGTCGGATTCATGGCGCTGGTAGTGATTTTCATTCCTTTTGCGTCTAATATCGTGAACCGGGATAAAGGAGATCAATATTCTTCCATTCACGACGGCATAATTCAAACCGAAGAAGCGATTAAATATCTATTAGCGGGAAAGAATTTTTATTCCGAAGATTATCTGAACACTCCCTTAACGGACTGGAGCGATGGTAAAATTCAAGAAATTTTAAGCGGCGAAATCTTCGTCAATCCGGCGCTTTATCACAATGTTTACCTGCCTTTTTATTTTCTGTCATCCGCGCCTTTTTATTGGGTTTCGGAATCTATTTTTAATTGGTACGATCAGAGAATAGTATTAGCTCTTGCTTTGGTTTTATCCGTTTTTTTCCTTATCAGGCTGGGAAAGCTCACGGAAAAAACACTTTTGGTGCTGATTTTATTTCTTTTTAATCCGCCCTTTATTCATTACTTTATTGAAGGCCGTAATGATTTTTTCGTGCTTTTTTTGATTATCCTGACCGCTTACTTTTTAGCTCGCCGAAAAAACAAGGCCGCGGCGGTTGCTTTTGCTCTGGCCTGTTTAAGCAAGCAATCCGCCTGGTTGTTGTTTCCTTTTTATTTTTTGTATCTTTACTTTCAAACCGCTGCCTCTTTTCCAAACCTTCAGCGCGTTAAAGCGGTTTTAAAACAGATTTATCCTTTATTCATTCTGGGCGCGGTGATTTTAGCGCCGTTCCTTATTTGGGATTTTCATGCTTTTTGGGAGGATGTTTTTCTTTATCCCAGCGGAAAATTAATGACCAGCTATCCGATTACCGGCTACGGATTCTCTCAATTTTTATCGATGATCAAGCTGGGTGTGGAAACGATTTACGACTATTTTCCGTTTTGGATTATCCAACTGATGGCGGGTGCTCCCTTGTTGTTTTTTCTCGGATTAGTTCAAAAACGGAATAATACCATCGGCCAAATGATGACTAATTACGGAGTATTTCTTTTTGTCTTTTGGTTTTTTTCCCGATTCCTCAATGACAACTACATCGCTTATTTAATAGTTATTTTTGTTCTGGCCTATTTTTTCGAGAATACGGAACGGAAACAAGAATCTAATGAACCAATAACATGAAGCTTTCTATTATTATGCCCGTTTATAATGAGCGGGCCACCATCGAAGAAATTATCCGCCGGGTTAACGCGGCTCCGTATGAAAAGGAAATCATTTTGGTGGATGACGGTTCTTCCGACGGCACTAAAGAGATTCTGGAGGAAATAAAAGACCCGCTGGTAAGAATTTATTATCATGACAAAAATTACGGCAAGGGTCGGGCGGTGCGCACCGGTTTAGCCAAAGCCAGTGGTGGCATAATCCTTATTCAAGACGCCGATTTGGAATACGATCCCCGCGAATATGCCCAGTTGCTCAGGCCGATTTTAGAAGGCAAGGCCGAGGTGGTTTACGGCTCGCGTTTTAGGGGAGAGGGCAAAACAATGTTTTTTTGGCATGCGGTCGGGAATAATTTTTTAACCTTTATGACCAATCTGCTCTACAATACTACTTTAACCGACATGGAAACCTGTTATAAGGTGATGAAGAAAGAAGTATTAAAAGGAATTACTTTAAAATCCGACAAATTCAATATTGAACCGGAGCTGACCGCGAAAATATTAAAAAAAGGATATCGTATTTACGAAGTTCCCATTTCTTATGCCGGTCGGGAATACAGCGAGGGTAAAAAAATAACCTGGAAGGATGGAATCGTAGCCCTTTGGACATTAATTAAACATCGCCTAGTTAATTGATGCTCCTAGTAATCCTATTTTTTGACTATCGGTAAACCTCATTAGAGACCTTCACCCGTTTTGCTTATTCCTACATTGTTGGGTTTTTTATGTTAACATTTAAAAAGCTTCTGACGGGGTAAATAAATATGCTTTTCTCAATTAAACTTGATCGCTGGATTAGAGCCACCTTATTATTTTTAGGTATCTTTGTTATTTATTTAGCTAATGCGAATTTTTTAGGAACCTCGGATGGCTACCCCAACAGATACCTGCCCCTCAGCATTATTCAAGAAGGAAATTTAGAATTAGATGAAGTTATCATTCTGGATTCAAAAGGAGCAAGAATTAATTCTTTGGTGAATAGCGAGGATAAAATTGTTTCTAAATACCCGGTGCTTACCTCTTTTTTAGCGCTCCCGGTTTATGTTGTTCCTTTTATTTTTCATGCTCCGATTACCAGTGCGGTGGTGGGGAGCTTAACTAAAATATCCGCCGCCTTAATCACTACTTTTTCCGCCCTTTTTCTTCTATTTATTTTAAGAAGATTTATTTCGGAAAAATGGGCAGTTGTTCTGACCTTGGCTTATGCTTTTGGAACCAGTGCCTGGACTATTTCTAGTCAGGATTTATGGCAGCACGGTGCTAGCCAGCTTTTTTTAACCTTAACTATACTCGTTCTTCTTAAAGCGGCGGAAAAACAATGGTTTTCTTGCTTGACCGGTCTTTTTGCCGGCCTGGCCATTGCCGCCCGGCCGATGAATGCAATTATTGTCGCTTTCCTTTTCTTATTTATTTTACATTATAAAAGAAAAGTGTTGCCGCCGGCCATTTTAGGAATAATCGCTCCGCTTAGCCTATTAGCTTTTTATAACACTTACTATTTTGGCGCTCCTTGGGCCACGGGGTATGGCCAGGAGATTATTAACTGGAGCAGTAATTTATTAGAAGGTTTCTTCGGCCTGCTGATCAGCCCCAGCCGGGGATTGTTTATTTTTACTCCATTTCTGTTATTTTCTCTTTGGGGAATAATTATGGTTTGGCGACGACCCCTTGTTTTAGCAAAAGAACCAAAATTCCTTTTGCGTTATTTATCGTTGGCGGTATTAACCTATTTATTAATTATGGCTAAATGGTGGGCTTGGTACGGCGGGGTTAATTACGGACCGCGAATGCTGGTTGACCTTACTCCAATCTTTATTCTTATGTTTGTGCCGTTAATTACACAGAAGCTGCTTCAAAAAAGAATCACTGTCTTGGTGTTTTCTGTCTTTTTGTTATATTCAGTGTTTATTCAGTTTGTTGGTATAATTACGTGGGACATGTCCTGGGAAAAGCTTAATGACCTTGGTTCTTCTGATCATTCTTGGCTTTGGGATTGGAGGAATAATCAGCCATTTTACTATATTAATAAATTTTTAACAGTCTACTAATACATTAATGATCAAATCTTTTTTGAAACGAGATGGGCTGGTCATTTTACTTTTTTTTCTCCTTACCGTTATCATAACTTATCCTTTGATCTGGCATTTGAGCAATTGGACGCAAGAAGGAGCCGATTCCTATTTTATCACTTGGAATTTGGCCTGGGATGTTCATATGTTTCAGAAAAATCCCTTGGCGATTTTTAATGCGAATATTTTTTATCCCCATGCTAACACCCTTGCCTATTCTGAAAATTTAATTGGCACGGCCTTATTGGCCTGGCCTCTTATTGCCGCGACCAATAATGCGATGCTGGCCAATAATATTCTAATATTCTTATTCTTTATAGCCGGGGGATACTTTATGTATCGGCTGGGTTTGTATTTGACTAAAAATACCGCCGTTTCTGTTTTACTAGGAATAATGTTCGGATTTAATCCCTATAAAATAATTCATTTTAGCCAGATGCATTTGCAGATTATTTTCTTCTTTCCGCTGGTTCTGTTAATTCTGCATAATTTGGTTAAAAAACAAAAAAATCGCCATTTTGTCGGCTTTACTTTAGTTTATATCCTATTGGGATATATGAGCGCCCATTATTTCTTTATGACCTTAATTGTGACGGCCATCTTTTTGATTACTTACTTTGCAGTAGTGCGCCGAGCCTGGCCCGGTAAAAAATTCCTGATTGAGCTCGCTATCTCCGTGATAGCGATTATTGTAGCAATCCTGCCGGTTTTTTATCCCTACTTACAAATCAGCAATGAAGTCGGTTATGCTCGCTCTTACGGTATGGTGAATTATTTTTCACCGACCTTGGTAGATTATTTTGCTTTTTCCCCATTACTTAGAGATTGGATTGGCTATCCCCAAACAATTGAAAAAATAATGTATTTTGGATTCACCTTCGTGTTCCTAAGCATTTTTAGCGTTATTTTTATGTTCCGCAAATTTCGACATGATTCCAACAAAATAAACTGGGTCTTTGTTTATCTGATGATCGGCCTAGTCTGTTTTTTGCTTTCCTTTGGCGTGTTAATCCGATTAGCCGAAGGGGACAAAGGTATCGTCGGCCCGTTTTTGATACTTTATAAATTAATTCCCGGATTTGATAGTCTTAGAGCCCTGGGGCGTTTTTCTATCGTAATGGTATTTTCCTCTTGCCTGATAATAGGTTTAGCCTTGAATGAGTGGTTTAAAAAAATAAAATCAAAAAAAACAGTTTGGGGAATAGCAATTTTAATAGGAACCTTGATATTCGCAGAATATTTATGGATTCCTCCTTTTCAGCCGGTTTATTACGAAGAGGTGAAAGTAGCAGCAACGGTTCCTGAGGTATATCGCTGGTTGGCCGATCAGTCCGAACGGGTGATTATAGAGTTCCCTTTAGATGCGGGAATAGAGCGTACCGCGGAATATCTTTACTTTTCCACTTTTCATTGGAACAAACTGGTTAATGGTTATAGCGGTTTTTTTCCGCAGGATTATTTGAAATTGGAAGATGATCTTTTAAAAGATTTTCCTAGTAGTAACACAGTAAAAGAACTTAAGGGTATGGGAGTGAATTATGTTATAATTCATCAAGGGATTGATTCCGCTTTCACTCGCCGAATCACTCCAGAATCGCTATCCTCTTACCAAGAAATGCCATTAGTTCAGCGATTCGACGATGATTATGTTTATGAACTTATATGATGAAAAAATTTATTATTCTGCCAACTTATAACGAGAAAGATAATCTCGCTGATTTAATTAAAGCTATTTTGAATTTGCAGATTGTTGATTTGCATATTATGGTCATTGATGACAATTCCCCAGATGGTACCGGCGCCATCGCTGATCAATTATCCCAAACACATCCCGAAGTAACAGTAATCCACCGCGCCGGGAAAATGGGATTGGGTAGCGCTTATATCGCGGGATTTAAAAAAGCGTTGGCGCTGGGAGCGGATTATGTTTTTGAAATGGATGCTGATTTTTCCCACAATCCCAAAGAAATTCCTAATTTTATCAAAGCAATGCAAGCCGGCTATGATGTCGTAATCGGATCGCGCCGGATACCGGATGGAGGAATTCTGAATTGGGGGGTACTAAGAAATTCCATGAGCAAAGGAGCGATGTGGTTTTCCCGTTTAGTGTTAGGGTTAAAAACAAAAGACGTTACTTCGGGATTCCGATGTTATTCCCGCCAAGTAATCGAAAAAATTGACTGGCAAAAAGTAAAAAGCAACGGCTATTCCTTTCAGGAAGAAACCATCTTTCTTTGTGAAAAATTAGGTTTCCGGGTAAAAGAAATTCCCATAATTTTTCGGGACCGGGTGAAAGGAAGATCAAAACTTTCTAGAACCGAGATATTGAATTTCTTCTTAACCATTCTTAGGCTTCGCTTTAAAAAATGAGGACTAAAATAATCATTTTAGGACTAATCATAAGCGCCCTTTTTGCTTTGCTGGCCTATATACCCTTTGGTTTTCAAAGTCTTTCTACCCCCCCGCTGAATGACCATATCTTAATCTACTTTTTTCTTATCAGCCTAGGTTTATTAATCAGTTATTTTGCCGCCTATCGATTGATTAAGGAAGAAAAAAGCCAAAGAATTTCAAAAATCATAGTTTTATTCGCTTTAATTTTCAGTGTTATTTTAATTTTAATTCCCTCCATTGGTTCAGCGGACGTTTTTAATTATATTTTTCGGGCAAGGATTCAGACAGTTTACGGAGAAAACCCCTATCTGGTGGCAACGGAAGGGTTTAAGTCGGACCTCTTCTATAATTTTTCGCCCCAAGAATGGAACTATCTGCCCATGCAATACGGCCCTTTATGGACGTCGCTTTCCATTGGATTCAGTTATTTAGCCCAAGACAGCTTTTTTTGGAATCAGTTTCTTTACAAATTATTGGCGCTATTAACAAATTTTGGCATCATCTACTTTATCTGGAAGATTCTGGGAATAATCAATCCCGACTACAGGATAAGGGGAATATTGCTTTATGCTTGGAATCCTTTAATTCTTTTTGAAGCGGTAAATAACGTCCATAACGATTTATTGATGATTTTTTTTGTGGTAGCGGCCATCTATTTTTTTCTCAAAAAGAAATATTTGTTTTGCCTGTTGCTGCTGCTTTTTTCCGTTTTGGTAAAATATATTACCGTTTTGCTGTTTCCCGTTTTTCTTTTGTTTCTTTGGAAAGAAATTATTGTTCCTGGCGAAAGAATCAAGATTTTTATAAAGGCGGCCGCTATCTTATTAGTCGCCGCGGTTTTACTGTATTTACCTTTTTGGAAAGGCACTGGCATTTTTCAAGGATTAGCGGATCAATCTAAAATAGCCTCTTACATGAATCTTTCACTTTTCCCCAGTTTTCTTTTTAACTTCATTCTTTCACTAAAAAGTATATTAACCCTAACCCTTGATCAGATTATGAAAATAGTCAGCATCGGCGGGATGATTGCTTTCGCCATAATTTATTTTTGGCAGTTAAGATTAATCAAGCAAAAAGGGGATGATTTTGTCCACCGCAATTTTTTAATTCTTCTGGGATATATTCTTTACGCTGCCTGTTTTCTTCAACCCTGGTATTTTTTATGGTTTTTACCATTAGCGGTGCTAATCGATAAAAAATATTTCCCCGAATTCGTGTTTTTATTTACGCTGATAGGGCTCTTATCTTATGTTTTTATCGTCATGAGTATTATTTTAATAGTATTTTTCCTTGCGTTACTGTTCCTGTCACTCACCACTAAAAAAAACTATTTCCCTCCATTTTTAGGATTTCACTAAATTATGATATTTAAAGAAGTAATTCACTCCATTAGTGCTAAAGAACGCGGGCTTTTAGTATGGCTTTGTATTATTGTGATTGTGGTTACGGCCGGGCCCTATTTATTCGGGTATCTGAGGACTCCCTCCGGCACTACTTATACCGGCATTCATGCCTTAACTCCGGGAGATTCTAATGTTTATTATTCTTATCTTGAGCAAGTAAAGCAGGGACATTATCTTTTTCAAGATCTCTATACCTCAGAAACCCAAGCCTACCCTTATTTCCAGCCTTTCTGGTTCCTAGTCGGAACTTTTGCCAAAATTTTCAGCTTGCCTAACTGGCTGGCGGTGCAATTGAGCCGTTTACTGTTAATCCCCTTATTCATTTTTACCGCCTATTTGTTTATTGCTTATTTGTTTTCCGATAAAATAAAACGGAAGCTGACCATTTTCTTGCTCCTATTTTCTTCCGGTTTAGGCGGTTTGCTTGCTCCGATCTTGGAGTCGGGAAAATACATTGCGGGCGGATATTACCATTGGCCCATGGACCTTTGGGTTCCCGAATCGATTTCTTTTCTTTCCCTTTATCATCTTCCTCATATCCTAGCCTCTTCTACTCTTTTCCTATTGGTATTCCTGCTTATTCTTTTAGCCTGGGAGAATAACTGTTATCGTTACAGCATCGGGGCGGGAATTGTTTCCTTTTTTTGGTTTTGGTTCCATCCTTTTCATATGGCCACAGTTTTTTCTGTTCTAGGAGCATATCTTTTAATCTCTTCTATTAAACAAAAGCGTATTTTATATTCTAAAATAAAGCACTTGCTGATACTATTATTAATTGCCGCGCCGGCGGTTATTTTCTACTTAGTGTTTCTAAAGATCGATCCCTTAATGGCCGGCCGGTCAGTTCAGAATATTTTAACTACTCCGGTTCCTTGGATGTTGTTGATTAGTTACGGATTTTTGGGTATTCTGGCAATCTTAGGTTTTTTAAGATCTCTTAAAATTAATAATGAAAAAATTTCCTTTGTTGCTGTTTGGTTCATGATTCAGCTTTTTTTGCTGTATATCCCGCTTGCTTTCCAAAGAAGACTGACGCAAAATTTTCATTTTCCCATTACTATTTTAGCGATAGTGGCGCTGTTTTCGATCTACCGATTTTTATCTCAAAAATTTTCCCATAAACAGATTAACTTGCTGCTTAATAATAAAATTCTGGCGGGATTTTTATTTATGATTTTTTTTGCACTCTCTAATGTTTATGTTTTGGCTAATGACGTTTTACTCTATCAGAACAATTCTTATCCCTATTTTTATCTAGCCGATGACTATTCTCAGGCCATGGCCTGGCTAAAGAACAATACTAATTGGAATGACGTAGTGTTATCCGAAGAAGTTAATGGAAACTTTATTCCGGGAATGTCCGGCCGAAAGGTTTACTTAGGGCATGGCGTAGAAACGGTTGATTACGAGAATAAAAAAGAAAAGGTGGAATGGTTTTGGGAAAAAGACGAAGAAAGTGATAAAAAGAAAGAATTTCTGGCGGAAAACGGCATTATTTATCTGTTTTATTCTGAGGCGGAAAAGGAATTAGGGAGTTTTAATCCTGAAAACAAAAAATACCTTAAAGCGGTATTCCGTAATCAAACGGTGACTATTTATCAGTTTATCCCGTTAGAAAGGAGTTCCTAATAGGATGAATAGCGAACCCTATTAGAGATTTATCTCTAAAGCGAGTTTAATACTATTTTAGTGGATGGCAGACTAATCAGTCTGCCATCCCATGAAAAATAAGACGTGTCCCGTTAGAATTAAATTTCTAACGGGATTTATGATTAATCAGTCGGCAGGGGAATTTCTATTTTTTCCCCCACTGGTTCGTATTCCACATTTTTCATGGTAGCGGAGAGAAGCCCATCAAGCCCCAAATAGGGCTGGCCTTTTTTCAAATTAACCAGCTGAACAGTCACGGTGCTGTCGGCGGAGATTTTAATTTGGGGTATTAAAAACCAATAATTTGTCTCGATGACTTTTTCCGGAAGCCATTCGCTGGTCGGGTAAATGCCGTATCCCAGCGGATAATATTTTGTATAATTAATCCGATTATTTTTATCGGTTACTTTCAAAAGAAGCTGATAATTATCTTGCGGCAATTCTTCAACCTGCCAATAAAGAGAAACTGGTAAAGTAATAAGGGGTAATTGAAATGTAGGATTGTTGTTTTCTGAACTGATTAAGGAATCCCATCCTAAAAACATTATTTCCGGAGCGGCCTTAATCTCGTGGGAATTTTGGATTGGAGGAGCTTCATTAAAAATGGCATAAGGAGTTAATGCTGCTGCGGCCCCTTTTTGATACAGTAAAATTCTATCACTGACGTTGGATAATTTTAATCCTTGCTCCGCGATGATTGATCGAATACGGTCATCACCTTTGGCGTAAGCGTCTTGATAAAAAGAATTAGAAGGATACTGCACTTGATAAATTAAGAAATCGTTCGTATCGACCAATAGATAATCGGTACTGGGGAGCTGGTAAGCTTCTGAGGAGTATTGCTTTTTTCCGATATAAGCATAATGCAGAGAATAAATGTTTTTTCGGCCAGAAAGTTTCGGCAAGAAATCATAAGAAGTGGCAACCGCCTTATCTTTTGGAATTAATTTAACATAATTATTTTTTAGCTGTGTGAACCCCGCATCTTGGGTGCTTAAGAGGTTTTTTGCCAGCGGCAGCGACGGGCCAAAGGTAATGGTAGCATAGATGGTCACGGCAAGAAGAACGATCAAAAAAATAGGCAGCTCTTTGCCAATCGCATTTTTTATTTTCAATTGCCAATTGAATCGCTTGCCGTCGTCTTTATTAAGAATAAAAGCAAAAGCCATGATAACAGCGATAAACAACGCGGGCAGCAGCAGAGTGCTGTAATGAGTCTTTAAAACTAACTCACCGCTGAAACTTCCCAAAAGAAGCTGGGCAAAAACAAGCAACGATAAAAGCAGATATTTGGGCTTTAAAATGGGAAGCAGTAAAAATGGCAAAAAAAGCGCTAAAATAAGGGAAATGTTCGGAAGAGAAAAAAGATGAGCAATTACTGTTAAGGGATGAAGAAAAGCATTACTAAGAATATTTCCCAAGGAATCACCCAGCCAGGAATAGTAAAACAAGAACTTATAAGATTCATAATGACTGAATCTAGGGACAATGAAGAAAATCAAAACCAGCCAGCTCAAACTGGCCAACAAGGAAAAGAAAAACCATTTTTTTGATTTTTGATCAATTAGCGCTAAAACCGGAAACATGATTAACACCAAGGCCACATCCTCTCTGATTAAAAGAGCGATTAAGAAAAATATTACAAACGGAACGAATTTATTTTCCCGATAGAAATAGAGAACAAAAAAAATAAAAAACAGAGCAAAGGGTAAAATATGAAATTCAAATAGGTTAATATTGTGAACGAAAGGATTAAGCAAAAAAATCAAAACTATCAGATAGGCGAGCTTTTTACTCAGAATTTTTTTTGCGATCAGAAAAAGCGGCCAGGCCGCCAAAGCGATAGCCAACGTTTGCAGAATTAAAAGCGTCAGCGGGCCGCGCAAGATAAGATAAAAAGGAATCAACGCCAAGATAAACAGTTCAAAGTGATCGCCCAAATAAGAATGGGGGTGGATAGTCAATGCAAATAAATCGCCGTTGCTGGTGTTATAAAACACCTGATTAAAAATTCCCAAATCAAGAGCATTGTAGCCATAGTGACCGTATTTCCAAAAAACCCCGCTTATAAAAAAACCAGTATAGATAATAATACTGATCCAGAGCAAGGAGGATGCTTTGTTTTCGATCCAACCGGTTAAATTATGAAAATTAAACTGTTTGATATTCATATTGAATCAGTCAAACACAAAGTATAGTATCTTTTATTCCCCTTCGCCGAATATCCAGCAGCTTGCTGTGAGGATGTCCGTCCTTCGTAGCTGAAATAACTGCTTCGGTGGAGCAGGCAAGTCTTCGGAGAATTCCGCTTGATACCTCGCAGCTTTACTTGTGAGGAGCTTCATTTATTGTAGTGTAATCTTAAGTAAAAAACAAACCCCCGCGTCAGACGCGGGGGTTCTGTTAGTCGAAATTAATTTAAGATTAGCTTGCGCCACTGGTATTCTGCAACACACCGAGGGCAAAGATAACGATTGCCCAAGCCAGCAAGACGATTACTAAACCAATAATAGCAGCAGTAAGGAGTTTTTTAGCAGATTCAATTTTTTCTTCATTACCTCCGGCAGTCATCCATTTGAAGCCGCCGAGTAAAATCATGATAACAGCCACCAAGCCCAACAAACCGAGTACCCATTGAATAATAGCAATGACGGTTGTTTGCAGGTCAGAACTTCCTAGACCCAAGGTAGAAGAAGGATTATAGAAACTTACCGCGTAAGCAGATTTTGCCACCAAAAGCGTGCCCAAAGCGGCAAGAGAACCAACTAGTTTTTTCATATTGTCACCCCCTTTCTTCAATAAGATTATTTTATGCTTAACAGCATAAAAAACTAACTAAATTATACTTTAATTAATCCCAATATGTCAAATTTCATCATATCCAGAGAACATGCCGTCTTTTTGCAGTTAATTCAACATTCCTAAAAATTGGCTAACTTCAGCTGAAGAAACGGATCGTGATCAACTTTCCCAGTTAAAATAAAGAACAATTTTTGTATTCACCCCGTTAGAAATTTACACAACGTGGATTCTACAAAATAATAAGTTTAGGGAGGTAAAAGCAGTATAAATATTAAACCTTATTCCCAGAATTTCTAACGGGGTTTGGTAAATTAAATTAATTTTTCACGATTTGCTGCCGAAAAAAACTAAAATTGAAAAGTTTGAAAAATATAACGTACAATCGCTCCGCTGAAAAGAATAATTGCTAAGCCTAAAGCGGCCCAGACCAAAGTGTCCTTGGCTTTTTTAACTCGGTCGGGATTACCGCCAGAAGTAAGCATTACCAAGCCTCCCCAAACGAACATGGCTAAGGCAAAAACACTCACGCCACCTAGTAATAACTGGAGTACTTTAACGATTAGATCCAACGCGGTCATATTAGTGGGGCCGATCGGGTTGGGCAGACTTTCCATAGATGCGGCTAAGGCCGAAGAGACTCCCATAAGCAGCAAAAAAATGATGAATATTACTGAAATAATATTAGAGAGTGTTATTTTCATTGTAGTGAATAAATAATTTTATAATTCAAAAGAAATTAATAGAATCCTCCAGCTCCGCCGCTGCACGATCCTTCGGTTTGTCCCGAATCACAGCAGATTACCGCATCAGGACCGGCGCAGACGCCATAACTCCAGCAGTGAGCGGTTGTTTTCCACTGCTCAGTTTGACCAGAAGTGTCTTGGCAAGATTGAAGATAATGGCATTCGGGATGTTCGGGGTACGGTTGACGGAAACGGGGACATCTTTCATCAATCTGAAGTATCGGAGTCTCCTCGAACTTCCACCACGGATTGCCCGTTCCGCCGAACAGCAAGCCGCTGGCGTTTCCGGTAAATAAGAAAACGATGGTATTAACCAGCACCCAGGCCAAAAGTACAATCGCCATCCCTCGAAAAGTACCACCCAACATTTTTTTGCCCGATTCGATCTTTTCTGAATTGCCCATGGCGGTCATCAGCGAAAATCCGCTCTGAATCACAAAAAACAGAGTGATAATCGAAAGCAACCCCAGACCATATTGAGCCAGCTGAGCAGCCAGCGCCAAAAAATCATTCAGCTTACAGTTTCCGCTGCAGGTGCAAGGGGGGAGTAAAGAGCCAGGCTCGCAATCGGAATAAACTGGATTAGCCGATAACAAAAAAATTGATAACAGACCAAGTCCTAAAAAAATAAATGTTAGAGTATTTTTTTTCATAATTCCTAGGAATTGCTATTACAACCAACGCTACTAACGTGAGTATGGTCAGTTTCAAATAAACGCCCGCCCCAAAGTCCCGCGCATTGATTATCCAGTACGTTGAAAATAGTATCCTTCAGCTGCTCTTCAGTATATCCAGAAGCGGCATTATAATCCACTCCCTGCGCTCCCTGGTTGCCGCTGACCCCTCCGTAATGGCAGGAATATTGAGAATGAGCGCAATCGCCGCATACCGCTTGGCCATGGGTATAGTTGCAGCTGGTATTATCCCTTTCATAAGTGTAAATTTGGTTTTGGTCAATCATGGCGGCAGGCACGTTTGATTCTACGCAGTTTCTTAAAGCAGTTAAATCAGGCGCGTCCGCGGCGGGATACAAAGCATTATATTGCTGGGCCAACGCGGCCAGATCGCCGCAAGCGCCTGCGGCGGGCGCTTGGCAATTTTGAGGAATGGTTTCCCCGGTATCGCAACAGATTTTTTCGTCACCCCCCTCGCAAGTGCCATAGCTCCAGCAATGAGAACCGACTTTTGCTTGTTCGTCCCAACCAGTGGTGTCAGTGCAGGCCTGAAGGTAGGCACAATTATTCGCAACGTGAGGATCACAGGTATTAGAAATCGGAGTCTCCTCGAACTTCCACCACGGATTGCCCGTTCCGCCGAACAGCAAGCCGCTGGCGTTGCCGGTAAACAGAAAAATAATAGTATTAACCATAATCCATGCTAAGAGCACGATCGCCATCCCTCGAAAAGTACCGCCTAAAAGTTTTTTGCCCGATTCGATCTTTTCTGAACTGCCCATGGCGGTCATCAGCGAAAATCCGCCCTGAATCACAAAACCAATGGTAACAAGGGTAAGCAAGCCTAAGCCGTATTGGGCCATTCGAGCAGCCAGCGCTAAAAAATCATTCAGCTTGCAATTTCCGCTGCAGGTACAAGGGGGTAATAGCAAAGTGGGATTACAGTCTGCTTGGACGTTTAGGACAGGAAAAAGGAACAAGGAAAAAAAAGTTAGGCCCAGAACAATCAGAAGTAATTTTTTCATAGAAAAACAATCAGTAAGTTTGCTGAATTAATTCTTGAGTCAGCTGAAGCGCTTCTTGAGGCTTAAGTTGTTCCTTTACCACTTTTTCCATCAGATCATTAATATATTGTTCCATTAAATTGGGATCTTTACCGTGGTACCAACTTTTAGCCACCAGGCTTTGTAAAACAAAGTACTGCAATTGGCTGTCTTCAGCTTGCTGGGGGATTAGAGCTTTAAGAGCGGTAGGCTTGTTGGTTTTTTCAATAAACTTAATCGCATTTTCCGCTTTAGTGGCAAATTGAATAAAATCCCAAGCCTCATTGGCATACAAGGTTTTTTTTGAAACTGTTTCTAGCCAATAGTTGGCGTAGTCCACTTCTTGGTTAAGCTGAGGAATGTTGGTGATGCCATAATTGATTTTTCCCTGGCTTTGTTGTTCGATTAGCGGGATGTGATAAGAATAACCGAAGAAAAAGGCCAGCTTACCCTGGGTAAACAGCTCTAAGGCATTGGGGAGATTTTCATTCCAGGTGTAAACTTCTTTGTTGTTATCAGCGAATTGAGTAAAAAATTCTAAGGCCAGCACCCCCGGGTATTTAGAAGGGTCTTCGGGAGAGTTGTGGGTGAAATTAGCCCTTTTTCCCGAGGCGTCGGTCATCTCGGTCCGGTTTTGGAGCATGAAAAGAAAGAGAATATCAGCAGCTCGCGGAATGTTATTGGCCGTTCCGAGAGCGGTGCCAGCCTGAAGCACGTTTCCCTCTTTATCTAACACCGTCAATTTTGGCACGTCCGAGAGAAATTCATCATAATTGGTGGGAGGAAGAGGAATCTTAGCTTGATTGAGTAAATCGCGATTATAAAAAAGAGCCAAAGTATCCATGCTCAGCGGAAGCCCGTATACTTGGCTGTTTACTACGGCATCTTGATAAACCACGTCGACAAAATTATTTTGGAGATCGGATAATTTTAAAGAAGGGGTTTCTTTATATTCAATTTTAGTCTCTTCTTTAATGCCCAGGGTTTTAGTGGAGCTGTAAAAGGCCATCTTGGTGGAAGGGGGCAGAGGCGCGATAAAATCCTGATATTTTCCTACCCAACTGTTATGGATTGAAAAAATGTCCGGCCCTTCATCTTTAGCCCAAGCCTCCAGTAATGCTTGTTCGTATTCCTCGGGCTTGAGTTTGCGGTATTCAATAGTAATGTTTGGGTGCATTACCCGATAGGCGCTAACGATATCGGCAATATCGCCGCTTTCATTAAACACTCCCCAATAAACCAGTTTTTTTTGTTTGGTGGCGTCAGCGGGAATTTTCGTTCCTCCTCCAACAATAACGCTGTATAATATAAAACCAACGGCAATTAGGGCGAGTGGTCCCAGAATAAAAAGTATTTTTTTAGACATAAGGTTTGTTTATATCTTTTTTAAATCCTTAGCTAGGAATTTTTTTATTTCCTCTTTTAATTCAGGATGTTTTAAGGCGTAGGCGATATTCGCTTTCAGCCAGCCCGCCTTCGAGCCGACGTCGTATACCTTGCCCTTAAATTCACAAGCAAAGACGGACTGAGTCTTTAAAAGTTTCAAAACCGCATCGGCTAACCAAATTTCCCCTCCCTTGCCGGGTTTTAATTTCTCCAGAATATCGAATATCTCAGGGGTCAAAACATAACCCTTAAGAATAGCCAATTGCGAAGGAGCTTTTTTTAAATCAGGCTTTTCTATTATAGAAAGAACCTCATGCACATTTCCTCGGATATGCTTATTACCAATAATGCCGTATTTAGAAACATCTTTTTTAGGAACTTTAAGAACGCCTACTACCGGCGAGGTATACTGATAAAAAACATCAATCATTTGCTGAATGCAATTTTGGTTAGAGTCAATTAAATCATCCGGCCAAATTACGACAAAAGGCTCTTTGCCGATTACGCTCTTGGCGCAAAGTACGGCGTGCCCATTACCCAGCGCTTTCTTTTGACGAATATAAATAAAATTAGCCAGCCTGGTGATTTTTTGTACTGTCCTAAGAGCCTGATTTTTCTTTTTGGCTTTAAGATTGCATTCCAGCTCAAAATTGCTGTCAAAATGATCCTCAATCGCCCTTTTACTGTAGCCGGTAATTAGAATAATATCTTTGATGCCGGCTCGAACCGCTTCTTCTACCGCGTATTGCACCGATGGTTTATCAACGATCGGCAGCATTTCTTTCGGCTGAGCCTTGGTTACCGGAAGGAAGCGCGTGCCGAATCCTGCTACCGGGATAACAGCCTTCTTTATTTTAGTCATAGTATCTTTGGTTAAAAATCCTCCATATCATACCATAAAATCGCGGAAAAGTAAAATATAATGATTATTTTTTAAACAACAAGTTTTGGAATTGCTTTTTTCTTTTAGAATCCATTTTTATTCTGAGAAGCGTATTGACGAAGTCATGATTACGAAAGAGTTTATTGTCGGAAAGCGCTAGAAATTGGTTGAAATTAACGAACTTAGTAGTAATTCTTTCTCCGGAATCTAAATTAGGATTGGTCTTTTTGAAACAATTACGCGCAATGTAGGTATAAATAGTAAACACAACGTGCCCAAGTTGGTACTCCTTTTGAAAAAGCAGCCAGTCTTTTGAAGAGTAACCGGTTTCTTCAAGCAATTCTCGTTTGGCCGCTTGGAGCGGTGATTCGTTATTATCTCGTCTTCCTCCGGCTAGCGATAAAAACTGGGAATGCCCCGGCTGTTCCTGTTTTTCTATTAGAATTTTGCGTCCGACCACGGGAATTATCTGAAGAGTATCTGGCCTTTTAACTTTTTCAAAGGTTTCAGTGGTCCCGTCAAACATTTTCTGTTGCCATTGCCACACTTCGAAGATTTCTCCTCGGAATACCCGTTTGGCATTTTTAGGGATGGATTTTTTTTGTTTAGTCATAGCTTCATTATAACGTAATATTCGTTTGTAGGCGAAGCGCCGGCGTTTCGCCTACAAACTTGCAAAAACAAAAATAGCTCCAAGAGCTGTTTTTCTAACTGGGAGAAATGGAATAATTCATTTACTCTAGTGGAGCTTTGGTTTTTTCATAAAAGCGATGAGTAAAACTATGTAAGAGCCTGTTCCTTAAAGGAAAACTCTTACCTATTTTTTAAAATTTGCATTTGATAAAGCGTAGCGATAACTTGAAAACTTCCCATGATAATAAACAAAGTCTCAAAGGAAAAAGTTTTCGCGATAAAGCCCCCAATAATAATGGCAATTCCGGTTAGAATCTTTGCTTCTCCATCTGCTAATCCCCAGGCTAATCCAGCGGATTTTTGAGAGGAGTACTTATCGTAAAGGGCATACCAAGTAGGATTGCATAAGGCGAGAGCAAATCCTAAACCCGCTTGAATGATAAAAAGGTGAAAAGGAGTTTCTACCAACAAATAACCAAAGGTGAACAATGCCGTTAAGCCATAGCCGAAAATCATTATTTTTTCCTTGTTATGGTGATCTGAATACCTTCCTACTAAAATGACGCAAATCCCAGTAACGATAAGATAAATTGCCCATGCCCACGATACATCCAAAATACTTCCTCCAATTCTTTCAGTGAATACAGCAATAAGCGGTCCGAACATTCCATCGGCAAAGTTCCAAATGTTGCTGCCATAAAGCAGTATTTTTTCTTTGCGGTTCATAAAGTTATTCTAATATTTCCTCCATTGGGATGCCTGACGGCTGACGATTTTTTGGATTGTTTGAATGCTTGGCTTGGTAATGACGCCACTCTCAATTTTGGCGGAGGCGGAAGGATTCGGGTCCGGGGCAGCGCCTGCTCCTGCGCCCGCTCGGAGCAGTCGACGTTCGGCTGCGTCCCTGTTGCGGGACTTGCCTCACTACTGCCCTTCGAATCCTTTTTATATTCAGATTCGCTTATGCTTCGCATAAGCTTTAGCGAAGGCGGAAGGGAAATAACGATTTATAAAGTACTTTTAAATAATTCAACTAACTTTTTGTTTTGGGTTTAAAATATTTGTTCGGGAAATAAGCAGATAAGCTAGAATAACGGCAAAGAATCCGGCGGTTAGCTTACCCGCAATCATTGGCACAATCATTGGCCGGCTGACCGCCGCCGTGAAACCAAGGTGATCGCCAAAAACAAAAGCCGCGCTGACGGTAAAAGCAACATTCAAAACTTTACCCCGATCATCCATGTTTTTCATCATGTTAAACATGGGAATATTATTGGCCAAAGTAACGATTAAACCAGCCGCGGATTCGCTGTTTATGTTGATAATTTTTCCGACTTTCATTAATAATTTTTGGAAAAATTTAGTGATTACGTGAATAAACGGAAATGTACCAAGTAAAACAATGGTGATTGAGCCAACTACCTTAATACCATCTTGGATTGGCGCTAACCCGGGGATTATTACTAAACCGGTTAAAGTTTCAGTGACAATTGCGGCGGTGGCTAAGGTGATAACAATCAGCACTATTTGACCAAACCAACGAAAGCCGCGGATCATGGTAGCGGGTATCAGCCATAAACCTAGGCTGATTAATAAAGCGATAATGATTATGGGAATCAGGTTGATCAAGATCATTTTTAAGGCGAATCCGGCTACCAGGCCACCGACCAAACAACCGAAGGGGATAGTAATTAAACCGGTTAAAACGCCAATAGCCAAAAATTTGTGATCTTCTTTTTTTATAATGTTAAGCGCTACGGGAATGGTAAAAACAACGGTCGCGCCGAGCATGGAGCCTAAGATTATTCCGGCAAACAATCCCGCCTCAGTTGTTTGAGCCATTTGAACAGCCAAAGGATAACCGCCCATATCAATAGCCAGAAAACTCGGAGCAAACATAGCTGGATCAGCGCCAAAAAAAGAATAAATCGGCCCGATAATCTTTCCCAGAAAATCTGCCAAAACAGGAGCCAGGGAAATAACGCCTACCATGGCAATAGCCAGCGGTCCCATGGCTTTAAAACCCTCATCGAATTTTTCTCCTAAACCGAATTTATTCCCAATGCACTTATCCAATGCTCCCAGAATCATGAAAAAAACTAGGATGTAGATAATTAAGTCGTTGATACTCATAATGATCTAATAACCATTTTGTTTTATAAATTGGCGGAGGCGGAAGGATTCGGGTCCGGGGCAGCGCCTGCTCCTGCGCCCGCTCGGAGCAGTCGGCGTTCGGCTGCGTCCCCGCTGCGGGACTTGCCTCACTACTGCCCTTCGAATCCTTTTTATATTCAGATTCGCTCATGCTTCGCATAAGCTTTGGCGGAGGCGGAAGGATTCGAACCTTCGAGACCCTTGCGGGTCTAACAGTTTTCGAGACTGTCCGATTCAACCACTCTCGCACGCCTCCAGATAATAATTAGCTTTTTAGCTTCTTAGCTTTTTAGGTCGATGGGAAATTTTAATAAGAATCTAATAAGCTAAAAAGCTACTTCCTAAAAAGCTAGACTAAAACAAACTTTTTTGGCCGCTGGCCGCGGCCCCACTCGTTTTTTCCTGTTCTGGCCAGACTTTTACCGTTCCGAATACGCCGTCGTACCCTGCTTCTACTACAATATCTCCTTGGCGTACTTTGATTATTCCCTCCGCTATTTTCGGAAGGGTTATCTTTTTTAACTCCTCCTCGGAAATATTCATTAAAATGTTAAACTCGTTTTCACCCGCTTTAACCAATTGTTCATATTCCGCATCAACGGCCTTAGTGCCTTTCTTTTGGCCTAAGCTTTCCGCGATTATTTCTTGAAGGGGAACCAGGCTTTTAAAAGGCGGCCTTTCTGCCGGCGATTCTTTTATTACTTCTCGGTCCGCCAGCTTTTCTACCCGATTCATTACTCCGACCGTTACCCTCTTTTGGCATACCGGGCAAATCTCTTTATGTTTTAAAGTCTCTTCGGGAGAAAAGCGGATATTGCAGTTGCGGTGGCCATCCCAATGGTATTTGCCTTCTTCCGGGTAGAATTCAATAGTATAGGCAATTTTATTCCCGGAGTCAATCGGCTTGGTAATAGAACGCAAGATATTTTGATAGTTCAACTCTTCCAGTTCAAACACGGTGGCTTCGCGCCCCAGGTTTGATAGGGAATGAGCGTCAGAAAAAGAGACAATGGAAACGTTATCTAATTGGGAAAGCCGCCAGTTCATGGCGGGGTCGCTTGATAGCCCCGTCTCAATGGCATAGATTTTATCGGAGTATTCCTCAAAGCAATCTTTAAGCGAATCAAATCCCGAGGCCGATCCAAAAAGCGAAAACCAAGGCGTCCAAGCGTGAGCGGGAATCACGGCCGCTTGGTCGGTAACTCCGAAGGCGATTTTCGTTAATTCCTTGACGTCTAAACCCAAGATGGGCCGGCCGTCTGATTTTAAATTGCCGATCCAGCTTAATTGAGTGTTGAATTTTTCCACCGCGGCCAAGCTGGGCATCCAGACCAGCACGTGAATGCGGTAGCCGCGATTATTCTTGGAATAGATGCAGCTAATCTCGGTGCTGAGCAGAAAATAGGTCGGCCAGTCGGAATCTTTTAATTTAAAAAGCCCGTTGGCTTGCGGCACCAGTTTGTTTTTAATTTCGTAAAAAAATTCCGGATGGGTAAAATCGCACGCGGCGATTACCTGAATTCCTTTTTTGGCGGCCCAAGCGGCGCAGTTTTCCAGATCCATTTGTTGCGAAACAGCTCGGGAATATTTGGAATGAAAATGGAGATCAGTAATGTATTGCATGGAAAAAATTCAAAAATCTCATGCCAAAGGCAGATGCGCCTCTGGCGCAAAAAGTAAAAATTTAAAAATTCAAGCAAAAATTCAAAATTTTCATTTTTCTCTTTTTAAGCCTTGCTTAGTTATTTGTAGTTTATCATTGTATTTTTTTAAAGACAAATAAATCTTGTTATAAGCTCACGCCGATAGGAATTTGTTTTATCGTATGTTTCCTTTCATTTAAGTATTCGTCTCTCCAATAATCTGTGGGGTATTCTGCTTCTAACGGGATAAAAAAATCAGACCATGCCTTGGGGACACGGTCTGCTAAGAGTGAAAAAGAGCCGTAGCGTCATTGGGTTCTGCTAAGAGTAACCATTTGTTCTACCTCGGGCCAAGGAGGTAGATTAGCCGCACCTTCACGGCTGCAGGCGAGGCGAGCTTGGCAGCAACCATACAAGGCAGCGGTGCGGGGGGCGAGTTTGCCTTTGATCAGAGCAATGATGGTTCCGGAGAGAAAAGCATCGCCGGCGCCGGTGGTGTCTACTAACGGCAGGGAACTCTCCAGATGCGGTAGAGCGAATTGCTCGTCCTGGGTCGCTACCTTAACGCCGTGGGTGGCGGTAGTTACGCTGATCCAGTCCAGCCCGTATTTGTAGCTGAATCTTTGAAGGGCGTCTAGGGTTGGTTTTTCTCCTAAAATGGATTCACACTCATACCCATTCAGGAAAAGGTAGTTTACCCGCGGGAGCAATTTGAGCAGTTTGCCGCTTTGAATTAGATCCACGTGCGGAGCAAGTACTATTTTTCCCCCTTGGTAATTCAGAAACGGTTGGGCTAGCTCCAACTCATCCGGCATTAACCCAGTCAGCACGAGAAAAGCCGGTTGGCAGGACTCTAGCTGGGCTTGCAGGCAGGGGACATTTTCCCTCACTTTTTCAGGAACTAAGGGAGTTTTGTGGGAGAGGATTCTCCGCCTTCCGACGCTGGGTTGGATAATGATTCCGACGGAAGAGTCTTGCTTACGAACAGGGAGGCGGTAGACATCCAGATTGTCGAGAAAGCCATCCATTACTTCGCGGAAAAAATCTGCTCGGTCATTGCCGCCAGTTCCTATGGCCGCGAAAAGTTTGGAAGTAATCCCTGCCCGGCTGGCCGCAACTTGGATATTGAGGGCGCTGCCTCCCGCTTCGATTTTCCAACCTGCATCCGGAACGGAGATTTTAGTGTTTTCACTATCTCCTGGGTAACGCACATGGATCTCCGGATTCACCGAAAATCCAACGAAAAGACTGTACATGCAGCACCTCCTCTTTGCCAGTTTCTATTTCTAAACGAGCTTGCTGATTCAAGTTCTAGCGAGTTTAACTCTGATTTAGATTATTGTCAACCCCATTATTTAGGCAAATTGTTTTGACATCCGATATTTGATTAAGCTAGAATACTATCACAACTTATTATCTTAAATTTATATGCCAAAAACAATTTTAGTATTCACCGGCGGGGGAATTGCGGCCGCTTTGAACGCGACCCTTTACGGGGTGATTACCGAAGCGCAAAAGAAAGGATACAAGATTTTAGGAGGAATCGAAGGATGGCAGAGTTTGCTAAAGGGAGGAAAGACCACCGATTTTTCAGACGTTGACGTTTCGATACTGCAAACCCACGGCGGAACAATTCTGCGCTCGTCCCGCGTCAATCCTTTGAAGGTAGAAAAGGGAATGGAGCAGTTAAAAGAAAGGATCAAAGAATTATCCTTAGACGGCATTATTGCCATTGGCGGAGACGATACTTTGGGAGCCGCGCTAGAGGTTTCCAAAACAGTGGAGCTCTCTGTAGTGGGAATTCCTAAAACAGTGGATAATGATCTGACGGGTACTTATTGGTGTCCCGGATTCCCCACTGCCGCCAGTAAAATCGTTTCCATCACAAAGCAGACCAAAGAAGATACCGCTTACGGATTGAAACGGATTTTTCTCATTGAGACCATCGGCATGAAAGCCGGCTGGATCCCGGCCGCTTCTTGTTTGGCGAATCCGGATTTAATCGTTGTGCCCGAACGAGAGGTGCCTTTAGATTTATTATTGGAATTAATCGAGCAGAGATACAAAAACAACGGAGAATACGCCACTGTGGTGATTGCCGAAGAGGTGCGCTTTAAGGGAGGATTAAAAGGAATGGCGGATAACCAGCCGGATAATTTTCGCAATGAATCCCGACAGAACTTCATTTCCATCGGCTTGAGAGAAGAGATTAAAAATCATTTGGGAATCTATGCCCAATGCATCATTCCCCGAAACTACCTTCAATCGGGCCAGCCGATTGAAATTGATCGGGAATTCGCGGTTAAACTGGGCCAGCACGCAGTCGGATCAATCAGCCGGAATGAAACCGGAACAATGAGTTGCATTGTTAAAAAAGACAAATCCAGGAATGAATTTACTGTCAGTTCTGTACCGCTAACCGAAGTGGCAGGGAAAGAAAACCACCGCGTTTTAGACGAAACCCTGTTTGACTTTGATAATTTTGTGGTGACTGAAAAAATGCGCGATTACATTTCTTCCATTATCGGAGAAAGCTCCAGCGATTCGGCGTATTCCGGATTAGAGAAAAAAATAATCCGATTATAATTAAAATACAGCAAAAAAAACAGGGGAGTGCTGCAAAAGCAGACTCCCCTTTTGATTAGTGAAAGAGCACCTCCTTGATCTGAAGGATAGTGGCTGAGGGCAGTGGCGTATCTTGGAAATGAGAGTCTTTGAAGATCCGCTCTAGCTGACCTGCGGAAATTTGACCTTGAAAGGCCAGCTCACAGGCGATTTCCCGCAGACCATAGATCTGCTCGTAGCCGAGAGGTTCGATTATCTGTTTCAGATCTCCTCCATTTTGAAACTGCCTGGCGGGTTGTTGCTGAAGCCACCCCAATTCTTCGTGAAGCCCCATTCCCTTGAGGGCGCCGTCAACGAGCCTTTGGAACTCTCTTCGCAGTTCCGGTCGGATACGGCAGAGTTGTACCAGAAATGCCTGAGCGACTCCTTTGATGGTGAAATGCCGGAAAATTCCAAGCTGAATGACCTTGGTATCCATTGGTTCGGGATATTCCAGAGTCGGTTCACCATCGAGCCAGAGCTTTGGCGGCCATAGGTCGACATAGTGCATTACTCCCGGATCTTTGGTAAAGTTCCGAGGAATCATGTCTACGCCGCATGGCAGATTCCCATCCGCCCGCAAATTTTGCGAGAAGATGGGCTTCAGGGCTACGTCAATCATTTGCTGGCACAGTTCTAAGACATCATTCCGTGGAGCAGTGAGCATCATTTCATGAACGCTCTGGCCAGTGAAGGGGGAGGTTTCCAGAAGAAAGCGCTTTCCGTCAATAACATTTTCATGTGTAGTGATTGGGCTGGGGGTAAGTACGCCAAGTCTCTGAAGACTCTGCTGGTAATCGTGGATCTGCCCACACTTGCCCTTGAACTGATCGGCGTCAGCATCGCCTTCATGCGCTTGAGCGATTTTGAGAATGCGAGTTCCCGTTCCACCGTTGCAATTCGCTTTTAGGATTATCCGATTGAATCCCCCAGGGATGTACCCCACTACGGTAAACTGTTTCTCTAGGCCAGGAAATACAAATGGATCTCCCGACTTAAGTTCCTTGTACCTTTCCATGCGCGAGCCTCCGCTTAAACTAGTCCTAATGAACCGTTCGGAAAAAACGGCTCCTTGACTTGTACCGTCATCGAATCGTTGCTCCTTTCTATCTCTTTCTTTTTCAAAGGTCGAAGTTAAATGAACTGTTTTTCTGTTTTGAAGATATATTCTTCAACTATTTTCTGAAGAATACGTTTCCAAAACCGAATTTATTTACCCCTTTAAAAGTTCGCTTCTAAAGAGTATTAACTCTTATAATTGATTAACGCTACCTAAGTCGGGGCTTCTAACTGGGTTTATTTCCCTTCCATTCCTTTATTACTCTTTCGTAGGTCTCGGGCGTGGAAACGTCGAACCATTGGCCTTCGAAAGGATAGCCGAACAGCTTTCCTTTTTCCGCCAATGCCGGAAAAACGTCTTTTTCCAAACTGACGTAGCCATTTTTGGGAATATAGTTGACAATCTCCGGTTCTAAGATGTATGTGCCGGAGCTAACCAAGCGGGATAGGGTAGGATTCTTATCGGGTTTTTCGCGAAAGCTGACGATTTTTGATCCATGTAATCCAACCACTCCAAATTTTGAAGGATCTTCTAAAGAACTGAGCGCTACGCTGGCTATGCCGTTGTGTGATTGGTGGAATTCAATAAAATCAATGTAATTGAGATTAGCCAGAATGTCGCCGTAGATCAGAATGAAAGCGTCGGTGAATTGGTTTTTAAGCTGTCGGATCGATCCACCCGTGCCGGCCTGCTCTTTTTCTTTAACATAAGAAATTTTAACTCCATGCTTTGATCCGTCTCCAAAATAATCCTGGATTAGTTTTCCGAGGTGTCCGTAAAATATCGTGATGTCAGTAATTCCGTAAGCTCTCAACGATTCCAAAATATGTTGCAAGATTGGTTTTCCGTGCACGGGAATCATGGCTTTGGGTATTTCATAAGTCAAAGGGCGCATTTGGATTCCTTTCCCCCCTGCCAAAATAACCGCTTTCCGAATTTTAGGGCCTAAAGATTGTCCTAGAATATATTCAATGGCATGAGACCGGTTACGAATTTTCGTTCCGTCAATAGTTTGATCCAGATAGGGGAGCAGATCTTTTCGCAGGGTGATTGTTAGCCTTGAACGTCCTTTTTTGTTCATATTTTAGCGAATATCATACATTATCATATGAAAAATATTATATTCCAATAAAGTCCATTAGTCAACACTTTTTTAATAATTCTTAACTAGCAAAAGTACATTTTTTCGCTAATTTAAGCGGAATATCAATTTACTCCCAAAAAACATAATGGCTAGTATTAGCCAAATAGAAAACCCTTGCTTTAGACAAGGGTTATTCTATATAACTGGCAATAGCCTATCCCGCTACTCCGCCGACTGGCGGATTCGCGGGATTTCGGCCGCTTTTGAATTTTCAATTTTAAGGAAGCGGCCTCAACTTTCCCAAATGAAAAACCGCTCCTTTTCAGGAACGGATTACCTAGACCCTTTATTCCATTCAGGGTTTCGGCCGCTCTTTTAATTTTAGCTTTAATGAAGCGGCTTCAACTGGCAGTTAATTAGATCCTTCGCCCTCCGGGCTCAGGATAGGCCATTGCTTTGCATGCAAAACATTTTTCAAAAGAAAAACTCCTGCTGTTAGCAAGAGTCTTTCTATATAACTGGCAATGGCCTACTTTCCCCCGAGTTGGAGTATCATCGGCGCTGAAGGGCTTAACTGCTGTGTTCGGGATGGCCCGCCCGCCTTCCTGCCCATAAGTCTTAGCATAAACCTTGAATATGGGAAGGCAGGTGGGCGGGGAACAGGTGTGGCCCCTTCGCTAGAATCACCAGAGGGAGTCATCTCGCATCCGCGGGATAACCGGCCTCCGGCGACTAGTTACCAGCAATAGTAGCGGGAGAAATCATAAGTACCGCTCCAATTACTACTGCTAGAATACTGAAGACTAAAACCAGTTTCAGCAATACTCGATATTTAGAGAACATTTTGTTTGTTATTTTTAAGATTAAGACCCTTTGTTCCGTTCTCACGGAACTCAGGGCGATTCCGCAGCCGCGGGATCGTTTAGTGAGCATTTTTATTTTAGATTATTATTTGATCGCACCTTAGAAAAGGTGCGTTAGTATCCTTTGTGGTTACGATTAAGCTCGATTTTATTAGTACTTCTCGGCTAAATCCGTTACCGGACTTACACCTGAAGCCTATCAACCCGGTCATCTCCCGGGAATCTAATGATGAAATCTAATCTTGAAGGCGGCTTCACGCTTAGATGCTTTCAGCGTTTATCCTAACCGAACGTCGCTACCGAGCAATGCCCTTGGCAGGACAACTCGTCAACGAGTGGTTCGTCCTTCTCGGTCCTCTCGTACTAGAGAAAGATCTTCTCAAATTTCAACGCCCACGGCAGATAGGAGACCGACATTTTGTTACATCATACTTGTTGTAGATGGTATGGTCATTTCTGCCATACTCTACGTATCGCTACGCAGCTCGGACTATATCTTCCCGCCTACGCTTTAGCTTCGGCGGGCAAGCTCCTTAATTACTTATATTAAAGTATTAGGGCCTGCCATCCGTAGCTTTTAGCGAAGGATGGTCTAGCGTATAGTCTCTGAGGGTTGCAAAGTTTTCAGCAAATCATTCTTGTTTCTTGCCCGATATTTGCCATAGTTATTCATTTGGTAAGCAAGATTGATGATTATTCCTATTCCCTTCTTATTCCTATGGTTTCCTTTTGTCATCATTTTTACTATTTGAGCGAATATCTTGAAACTTTCTTGTTTAATCGAATGAAGAGGATATTTTCTGAAGAAAGGAATGATTTTTCTGATTAATTCTTCCCGATCACGCACCACAAATACATAAGTGGTGTCTTTGGTATTTTTCGCATGATTAGCTTTAATGTAACCGCAACCGAAGTATTTTTGAATATCTTTCAATGTTCCAATTCGCAAATAGCTTTGGTTTACGTGGAATTCCGGTATCACTTTAATGGATTGTTTCATGCGGGGATCCTTGTAAAAGGCGATATGAAAAGTTCCTTCGCCTTCCACGAATCCCGTTATATACCATGGATCAAGAGAATGCCTTGCCCTTCCCTGCTGGTTATCTGCACTCAACACATTATTACTCATAATATTAATTATATTATAAGTAGTGTGAGATACTCAAGCCTCACATTAATTTGAGGCCGACAGGAGTTCCAGCAAATAGCTAGATTTATAGACAGCTCGTTTATCCCTCACCTTTCAAGGTGAGGGAAATGTCTACTGTCTCACGACGTTCTGAACCCAGCTCGCGTACCGCTTTAATTGGCGAACAGCCAAACCCTTGGGAGCTTCTCCACCCCCAGGATGC
>PFMD01000050.1 GCA_002784945.1 Candidatus Kerfeldbacteria bacterium CG_4_10_14_0_8_um_filter_42_10 | reverse complement strand
TTTACTGCTGGGCATTACTAAAGCTTCTCTTTCCACCGACAGTTTTCTGGCGGCAGCCTCGTTTCAAGAAACGGCCAGAGTACTGATTGACGCGGCCATTTCCGGAAAGGTAGACAAACTGCGCGGGTTAAAGGAAAATGTAATTATCGGCAAGTTGATTCCAGTGGGAACCGGATTTCCTGAGAAAAAATAAGATTATTTAGCAAAAGAAACAAAAATGGGCGTCCTCTAATGATGCTCATTTTGCTTCATAGGATAATTAAAAAAATGAATTTTTCGTTGACCAGGAAGCCATTTTT
Source organism: Candidatus Kerfeldbacteria bacterium CG_4_10_14_0_8_um_filter_42_10 (assembly GCA_002784945.1). GTDB lineage: Bacteria > Patescibacteriota > Patescibacteriia > UM-FILTER-42-10 > UM-FILTER-42-10 > UM-FILTER-42-10. Next base: position 19,548 of record PFMD01000050.1, on the reverse strand, counting down.
ATGGTAAAATTAGAAATCAATTAACTTGAAACATGATTAAAGAGAAAGAAACAAAACGAACTGCCAAAGAAAAACTTTCTAAAGAGGAACAACCTCTTTTAAATCCAGAAACGCGCCGGGGAATAATTATTGTTCTCCTTTTTCTGATAGCTATTTTGAGCATTCTTAGCTTTTTTGATTTAGCGGGCAGCGTCGGGGAGTTTATCAGAGATGTGCTGAGCATGGTTTTCGGCTGGGCCGCGTATCTGTTTCCAATCATTCTGGTGGTCATCGGATATCTGCTTATTTTTCCGGAGAAATACGGCGTCAAAACTACCAATTACTTTGGCCTTTTTTTGCTCTACCTGAGTTTTGCGGGAATTCTGCACCTTTTTGTTTCGCAAGAAGAAGCGGTAGCGGCGATCGGCGAAGGCAAGGGAGGAGGATATTTCGGTCTGGTGATCAGCTTGCCGTTACTAAAAATAATGGGTATTTGGGCCACCACGGTAGTTCTAGTCGCCTTGTTACTCATTTCCCTTTTAATAGTTTTTTCCACTTCTTTCAATAGAATAATTGAAAGCGGGGGAATAGTTGGCGCTATTTTCAGAAAACCAAAAGAAATTCTTCAAAAAATGAAAGGAGCCCTTACTCAGCCGAAGGAAGAAAAATCATTCGAATCCGAGGAATCAGATAGTCAGTCGTTCAGCACCCGGGAGGTTGCGGCTTCAGCCGTTCTTCCCAAGGAATCATCCGTTGAGTCGCCGGTTTCGGAATCTCGTAATAAAGAACAGCTTACTATTTTTCCCAAATCCCGAAGACCTAAAATTGATATTCCCCTGGATCTTTTGGAAAGTTCTTCGACTACTCCTACCAGCGGTGACATTAAAATGAATCGGGAAAAAATCGAAAGAACCTTGGCTAATTTCGGCATCGAGGTGGAAATGGGAGAAACTAACGTCGGCCCCACCGTTACTCAATTCACGCTCAAACCAGCGGAGGGAGTAAAACTTTCCCAAATTGTTACTCTTCAAAATGATATTGCTTTAGCCCTAGCCGCCCATCCCATCCGAATCGAAGCTCCGATTCCCGGAAAATCATTAGTGGGGATCGAAGTTCCCAATCAGAAAGTGGCCATTGTTAAGCTGAAGGAAATTTTACAAAGCGATACTTTCAAAGAACGAAAATCCGAGCTGAGCGTCGCTCTAGGCAAAGATGTCGGAGGAAAATCCTGGATCGCTAATCTTGACGCCATGCCTCATTTACTGATTGCCGGCGCCACCGGCTCAGGCAAAAGCGTTTGTATTAACACGATCATTATCAGTTTGCTTTACCAAAATTCTCCCGACAACCTTAAATTTATTTTAATTGATCCTAAAAGAGTTGAATTCACGGTGTATAACGGAGTCCCCCACTTATTGACCCCGGTTATTACTGAAGTAGATAAAACTATCAATGCTTTAAAATGGATTGTCGGCGAAATGGATCGCCGCTTCCGTTTGCTTTCCCAAAGTGGAAAAAGAGACATCCGCAGCTTCAACGGAGAATTAAAAGAGCGGCTGCCCTACATCGTGGTGGTGATTGACGAACTGGCGGATCTGATGAGCGTAGCTTCGGTAGAAGTGGAAACCGCCATTATCCGGTTGGCTCAAATGGCGCGCGCCGTGGGGATTCATTTAGTGGTCGCTACCCAAAGGCCATCCGTCGATGTCATTACCGGTTTAATTAAAGCGAACATTACTTCACGGATCGCCTTCACCGTTGCCTCTTCTACTGATTCGCGCACCATTTTAGATTTTTCCGGCGCCGAGAAACTGCTGGGACGCGGCGACATGCTGTATACTTCCGCCGAACTTTCCAAGCCAAAACGTCTGCAGGGCGCCTTTGTAACGGAAAAAGAAATTGAACGGATTGTTAACTTCTTGAAAGAAAAAGGCACTCCCGAATACCAAGAAGAAATAGTAGTCAAACAGTCACCAGCCGGAGAAACCGGCAGCGGATTAGAGTCTGAAGAGGATGAAATATTGCTGGCCGAAGCCAAAGAAGTGATTTTAAAAGCGCAAAAAGCTTCCGCTTCTTTTCTACAAAGAAGACTTAGAATCGGATACGCCCGAGCCGCCAGAATATTGGATATTCTGGAAGAGCGAGGAGTAATTGGTCCGGGCGAAGGAGCGAAGCCGCGGGAAGTTTATCTTCAATCAAACGAAGAAGAAAACAGTGAACCAGAGGTTCCTTCAGAAGAAGATGATGAAGAAAACGGATTATCCAACCAATCACAATGAATAGCTTTAAAGGAAAAGAAATTTTAGAATCCAGGACCTTAGGAGATAAATTGCGGATCGCCCGAGAAGAAGAAGGAATAACGCTAAAACAGGCGGAGGCCGGAACCAAGATAAGGGCGGAATACTTGAAATATCTGGAAGAAACCCAATATGAAAAATTGCCGGGCGAAATATATATTAAAAATTTTCTTATCACCTATGCCCAGTTTCTGCACCTTAATCCTCAAAGAGTGATTGATTTATTCGAGGAGGAGGGAAAAATTTATCAAAAAGTGACCCCTTTTAAAAAACATCCTAAGAGCAGCAAAAGCATTGTCCCGACTCATCCCTTTCTAAATCCTCAGTTTGTTCGGAACGGATTGATCGTTTTAGCCATTTTAATCTTATTTGCTTATCTTGGTTTAGAGCTTAACAAAATAATAGCGCCGCCTTTACTGGTCGTAGAAAACCCTTCCGGCGACAACATTGTAACGACCGAACATTCTATTGAGATATCGGGAATGACGGAAAAAGAATCCAAAGTATTGATTAATGGCGAAGAAATATCGCAAAATCAAGATGGTTATTTTCAAGCGACCATTGATTTGAAAGAAGGAATTAATGTTCTGAAAATTTCCGCCGAAAAAAAACTTAGTAAAGAGACTATTGTTTACAAATATATCAAAGTCGAATCATCAAACGACTCTTAATATTAAGCATTAATTACAAAGACATGACTAAAAAAAGTGGCAGTCCTCTAAATGCCGCCAAAGAAAAAGCGACGGAAGCCGCCATTGAACAGATTAAAGACCGTTTCGGAGCAGGCGCAATCATGCGGCTGGGAGAAGCAAAAAGAATCCAAGTAGACGTTATTCCGACCGGCTGCCTTTCTTTGGATATCGCCTTAGGAGTAGGGGGGGTTCCTCGCGGCAGAATAATCGAAATTTTCGGGCCGGAAGCCTCGGGCAAGACTACGCTGGCCCAGCACATTGTTGCCGAGCTGCAGAAAATGGGCGGGACGGCCGCTTTTGTTGATGCCGAGCACGCCCTGGATCCCGAGTATGCCCGCAAAATCGGAGTGAATGTGGATGAACTGCTGATTTCTCAGCCCGATACAGGCGAGCAGGCTTTAGAGATTGTGGAAACGCTGGTGCGTTCCAGCGCCGTAGATGTGATTGTGGTTGATTCAGTGGCCGCGCTTACTCCTAAAGCGGAAATCGAAGGAGAGATGGGAGACCAGCATATGGGTTTGCAGGCACGCTTAATGAGCCAGGCGCTTCGGAAGTTGGCGGGAATAGTAAGCAAGTCCAATACGGTTATTATCTTTATCAATCAGATCCGGATGAAGATTGGCGTTTTCTTCGGTAATCCCGAAACCACTACCGGCGGAACGGCGCTTAAGTTTTATTCTTCGGTAAGAATCGAGGTCAGGCGATCCGCTCAAATCAAAAAAGGAGAACGTATTGTGGGCAATCGGACCAAAGCGAAAGTGGTCAAGAATAAAGTGGCGGCTCCTTTTCGAACCACTGAATTTGACATTATGTACAGCGAAGGAATTTCTATTATGGGTGACGTCTTAGACACTGCTCTGCAGTATGGAGTAATTCAAAAAAACGGCAACTCCTACAGTTATGGCGAGATTAAACTGGGCGTGGGTCGGGAAACGGCCACTAACTATTTAAAAGATAATCCTAAGCTGGTTCAAGAAATCAAAAAGAAAACTTGGGAAGCGGTTAAGGCAAAGGAAGAATAATTAGCTTGTAGCTTGTAGGAAGTAGCTTGTAGGTCTCCCTTCGCCCAAGTAAATCAAAAGGCGCCCCCTCCACTTGCGTTTGGGGCGCCTTCTTTAGTATATAATCTAGGCTCGCTCGACATATTCCCCGGTTTCGGTATTTATTCTCACCAGATCGCCTATTTCTACGAATAGAGGAACTTGAACGGTATGGCCGGTTTCTAATATGGCCGGCTTAGTGACGTTACCTTGAGCCGTATTGCCGCGCACTCCCGGAGGAGCCGAAGCCACTTTCAACTCTACCTTAGGTGGTAAGTTGACGGTTACGGGCTTTTCTTTAAAATTTAGAATTTCGACATCCGATCCTTCTTTGACGTAATGAGAAATTTCCCCAATTTGGTCCTGGGGAAGAACAAACTGTTCAAAAGACTGGTTATCCATGAAATTGAAATTGCTTCCTTCTTTATATAAAAAATTGGCTTTGGTGCGGGAAAGCTCCGCCGCCTCAATTTTATCGCCTGACTTAAAGGTTTTTTCTAAAACATTGCCTGAAATGAGATTCTTTAATTTAGTCCGTAAAATAGCGCCGCCTCTTCCCATCTGAACATGTTGGGTAGTTTGAACAACAAAAGGATCGCCATCTAAGACGATCACCGTATCAATCTTTAAATCATTCATGGTGAGCATGTTTTAGATAGAAGGCGAAGATGCGTATCTTCGCTTTCAGGGTTATGAATTAGCTGGTAGGATATTAGGAAAAATAAAAGCTGCAAGCTAATTTCTCCGCCAAAGGCGGATCTGCCTCTGGCACGACTATTATCCTAACTTCCTAATCTATCGCGTAGTATAAGGAATCAACGCCATATGCCGCGCTCTTTTAACCGATTGAGCCAGCTTTCTTTGGTGCTTAGCGCAAGTTCCCGTTTTTTTTCGAGGAAGAATTTTAGCATAGGAAGACAAAAACCGCTGAAGACTCTTGGTATCTTTATAATCAATTTCATTAATGCCGTTCGTGCAAAAAAAGCACTGCTTTTGCTTTTGAAGGCCGCTAGTCGTGCGAGTATTAATCATGCGAGTATTAATCATAGGAATGGTTAATTAAAATGGTATATCCTCTACGTTAATTTCTTCTTCCGCCGAAGAATCCTTAGTAGCGTCATTTTTAGGAGCAGCCGCTTCGGCGGGGGGCTGAGCGGAGCTGGCGCCAGGACGGTCAAGCATAATCATGTTATCGGCCACAATCTCCGTGCGGTATCTCTTTTGTCCGGTCTGGTCGTCCCAAGAGCGAGTTTGAATTCGTCCTTCTATATATACGCGCCCTCCCTTTTTCAGATACTGGCCGGCTATTTCCGCCAGCTTTCTCCAAGCAACCACATTGTGGTATTCCACTTTTTCTTGTTTCTGGCCGCTTTGATCGGTCCAAGTGAAATTAGTAGCGATAGAAAAAGTGGTTACCGTTTGTCCGGAGGGGATTGTTTTTGTTTCGGGATCGCGGGTAAGGCGCCCGATGATCATTGCTTTATTAAGATCCATTTTTTTAGATTAAAGATTAAAGTTGCAAGTTATCAAGATTATTGGATTTAGATTGTACTACTAACTAACAACTACTTAATCATGTCTTCGCCCAGAATTTTATCCAATTTCTCGTCTAGCTCTTCTAAAGAAATCTTCTTTTTGGGAGGAACGACCGTTTTTTCTTTTGTTTTTGGTTCGATCTTTTCAGCACTGGTAGAAGCGGCTTCCAATTTCTTTTCTTTTTTATCTTCTTCTTGCTGTCTAAGAGCGGCGGATTTTTCCAGCATTCGTTCTCGTTCTAAATCCGTTTCCGTTTTTTCTTTTGTTTTTATGGTTTGATGTCTAATAATCTCTTCCATCAAACCAAGTTCTTTTTCCACCTCCTGATATTTTTCCGCAGGGAGGTTAAATTCAATCAAGACATAAAAGCCGTAGCGACTTTGTTTAATTGCATAGGACAGTTTTTTCTTGCCCAGATTTTCATTGCGGGTAATTTCGCCGCCTCCCTTTTTAAGGACGGCAAATATTTTATCCACAATAAAAGGAAGCTCTTCTTCGGTGATCCTAGAAGAGATAATAATTAGAGTTTCGTAATGCTGCATTTTTGACCCCTTTAGGTCTGTCCGCCTTGGAGTGGTCAAACTTCAAAGCTTGGGATTGAACAGACTCTTTAATGGTAAGCTTCTAACGGGATTTATCCTAGCAGTTATCAAAAAAGCCGTCAAGAAAATAGGTGTATTTAAAGCAAAATAAGCCAATTTAATTAGATGCTATTTATCCCGTTAGAAGCTTACCCCGTTAGAGATGAATCTCTAACGGGGCTTGTTTCTAGAAAGTATTAACTCTAATGATTAATTAATACTAGTTAAGTCGAGGCTTCTAACGGGATTTGTTCTGTATTGGTAAGCAACGTTCTAGGTGATAATCAAAAAAATCGCAACTCTCTCTTAGGCAGTGGTCTTTAGGACAAAGTTCCGATAAGACAATTGGATTCAAGCCGGTTTTGATAATTTTCTCTATTTCCGCCAGGCTTAATTTCGTACTGGTGGTTAAATTTTGGATGCAGTTCCCGGTCGAATCATAATGCCATTCTTCTACCCCGGCCAGAATATTCGGTTTGGCCAATTCTTCCAGGCTGCTGATTTCTAAAACCACGTTTTTTTTCCGGGCCTCTGATACTCTGAGCATTACAATGGTATCGTGCAGATCGACCTGCCGATCCGGATTGGTGACAATGTTGATATTCCCGGAAACCAGCTGTTGTAAAATCACATCTGCTTTAACATCGGCATGGTTCTTTAAAAAATCACAGGAAAAAGGGTCATTGCTTTTAACGATCATCACTCTAATTAATTTTTTTCCTTGAAAAACATCAAAAGCGTTTACCACCTCCTCGTTCTTTATGGCCTTTTCTTTAGAAGGAGCAGCGGTAGCTCTTTTTTTCTCGGAACGGTAATAGGCCAGCAGAAAGGGCATAACCAAATCGATTATTTTTTGCGGGTTGTCGGGGTATTCCTGGGTCAAATCTTTGGTTAGCGCGGCCAAGCCAAACGCCTGGTCAGCGGAATCAGGCGAGCGAGTAGCCGGATCGTTGTTTTTTTCAATAAAAGATAGCAGTCTGGCTAAAGCAGGATCTTTGCTTACCCCCAAGCTTTCCGCTACTTGTGAAGCGATGCTGGAACTTTCTTTTTTAAAATTGCTTATTTCCAAATCAATTACTAAAATTCCCTGCGATTCTAATCCGCTGGCAGTTTTTTCCGCTGGCAGTTTTTTCCGGAATTCCATTTTAGCCTTCCGGATGCCCGGGTAATTTTTTTCTCCGAAAAGCAGTAATAATAAAACGGCAGCAATAGCATCTAACTGCGGTTTGGTTGATAAAACAATCGTATTAATCGGTGGAGGATTAGGCATATACTCTTCTCAAACCAGTATACCCTATTATGGCTGGTAAAAAAAGCGCCCCCATTCCGGAAATCCGAAATGGGGGGCAAAGAGACGAAAAGGTGCTACTGAATGAGTTGGACGCCACTGGCTTCCTGCTGGAAGGCGGTTTGTCGGCCGTCCTTCTTCTTGGGTAGTTGATTGATACCCTTGAACGACACCAGTTCCCCAGCAGTCAAGTAGTTTCTTTGGGAACCATTGCCGCGGCTGATCTTAGACCAGTGAACGCGAGCGAGTCCTTCGGGCGTGTCGACGGCGCCCACTCCCATGGCGAAGTTGAACCATTTCACCCGAGCGGTTCCCGGTTTCAGATTCTCGCTGGAAGCAGGAACCGGCTTCTGGAACTGGGAGATCGGGGGAAGGTTATCCAGATTCAGATGCTCCGTCAGAAGACTCAGCAGTTGCGGCCACTTTACCTCCGGCATCACCACGTTATCCTCATCACGATAGCAGGCTGCCACGAGAGTCTTCTGGAAGGTGAGGAAGAATTTGCCGTGCTGGGAGATGATGGCGATTTCCCAGACCTGGATCTGACCGTCGGATTTCCACAGGAGCAGACGAAGGTGATTGTTGGGATAGGGGGTGAAAAAATCTCCGGCTTGGCTTTGCGCCAGCGCAATGCTCAGCTTGTAGATCTGCTGGTCATCGTGTTTCGCCACCCTTTTGGGGGCGATGTCCTTGTCACCGTTCACTGTGAACGTCAGAATGTTTCCGGCTTCCGGGCTGACGGTTACTACCAGTTGAAATGACGACGAATCGTCGAATTCTCCCAGAAAACCGTTTTCCGGAACATCCAGGAACTTGTCGCCGTACTTGACAGCAACCGAAACGCCACTGATTTCTCCTACCATTGTGCTTCTCCTTTCGAGGTTATAATTGGTAGGTGGGGGGTTGTCTAAAGAACGTACTTATTCCAATTCACAATTTTCATTGTGAATTAAAATAAAAACAGTTTTTAAACAATAACCAATTAGTATAGACCCTTATTTGGTTTTTGTCAACCCCGTTAGAAATTTCGTCTGAATCTAATAGCTATGTCTTTAAGATATAAATTTCTAACGGGGTCAAGACCTGAAAGCGATTGCGTAATCGTGCTTTCTAATTGCTTTTACCCATTCTTACTAATATACTTATAACTGATAAGTATTCTATAAATTTCTAACGGGGTGAATAAGCAGAAACTAGCCAATATTCCTTCAAAACCAGGCGTTTATCTTTTTAAAGACAAGCGTGGCGTAATTATTTACATTGGCAAGGCCGGCAATCTGAAAAGCCGGGTGCATTCTTATTTCCAAAAATCGGCCAATTTAGAACCGGCCAAAGAGGTAATGGTGACCAAAATCGCCGCTCTGGAATACATCATAGTAGATTCCGAAGTAGAAGCGCTGCTTTTAGAAACCAGTCTGATCAAAAAGCACAAGCCTCCGTACAACGTAAATCTGAAAGATGATAAATATTTTGTTTATTTAAAAATCACGTTGGAAGACGAATTCCCTAAAGTGCTGACGGTTCGCCGGGTTTCCCAGGATAAAAACAAATACTTTGGCCCTTTTACCTCGGCGCTGGCGGTTAAAGACACTCTCCGTTTAGTCAGAAGAGTCTTTCCTTATAAAACCTGCAAGAATCCGCCGGAGAAACCATGTCTCGGATACCACATTGGGCGCTGCCTGGGCCATGTTACTAAAGATTTTACCAAGCAGGATTATCAAAAAATAATCGAGGGAGTAATTAAATTTCTGGAAGGAAAGAATAAATCGCTGTTGTTGGATTTGAAAAGACAGATGCAGGCAGCCTCCCGCCAAAAAAAATACGAGCAAGCGGCCAGAATCAGAGATCAAATCAGAAGCATGGAACATTTGATGGGAAAACAGAAAGTGGTTTCCACTAAACGGGATAATCAAGATGTAATCAGCCTGGCCCGAAATTCTAATCAGGCGGCGATTAATCTTTTTCAAATCCGAGAGGGAAAGCTTCAGCACCGAGAACAATTTTTACTGCAAAATATTGAGTTACGATCAGATTCGGAACTAATTGAGTCGTTTTTAAATCAGTATTACGCCCAGGCTTCTTTTTATCCCAAAGAAATTATTGTGCCGACCAAAATAGCCAATCAGAAAAGTTTGGAAAAATTGACTAAAGCTAAATTCGTTTTCCCGCAAAAAGGAAAAAAACAACAGCTGATTAAAATGGGGCAAAAAAACGCTGAAGAATATTTACGCCAGACTAAGCTGGAAGCGGAATTGCGCGATCAATCCGGCCAGAAAGCCTTGGCGGAATTAGCTGGAGAACTAGGAATTAATAAAACTCTGCACCGCATTGAAGCTTACGACATATCCAATATTCAGGGGACAAACGCGGTTGGTTCCCTGGTTGTTTTTACCGCCGGCCGGCCCGACAAAGCTCAATATCGCAAGTTTAGAATCAAGACGGTAAAAGGCGCTAATGATCCGGCCATGATGGCGGAAGTGATCAGCCGCCGCTTTCACAGAATAGAAGATAAAGAAAAGAACTCGCCTCGATTCGATCGAGTCGAAGCGGGTCAATGGCCACTTCCTGATTTAATAATTCTGGATGGCGGGAAGGGACAATTAAGTTCGGTAATCAAAGTTCTGAATATCCTGAGTATCGCTAAACCGGTAATTGCGCTGGCAAAACGGGAAGAAGAGATTTTTCGGCCCAATCAAAAAAATCCTGTTAGATTATCCAATAATTCTCCAAGCCTCCGGCTACTTCAGCAAATAAGAGATGAAGCGCACCGCTTTGCCATTGGGTACTATCGCAAAAGGCATCAAGCCGAAACAAAAAAATCCGTTCTTGACGAAATTCTGGGCATCGGTCCCAAAACAAAAAAGAAACTGTTATTCGCTTTTGGCTCAGTGCAAAAAATCAAAGAAGCGAGTTGGAAAGATTTGGAGAAAGTAGTAGGAGGGAAGATGACTCGGAAAATAAAGGAATATTTGTAATATTAAAATGCCCCAGAAGGCGAATTTGGCCAAATTCGCCTTCTGGGGACAAGATCATGTTCCAAAAAATTATCTCCGCAGAAGAAAATCCCAAAAAGATAAAGGCGGTTCGCCGGCAAAAAAAGAAAAGCCTGAAGATGAAAGTTTCCGGGCATTCGGTTATCCAGTTGAAAAAGTTGATCGAGAATAAAGGTGAAAAGAAAGTTCGCTAATCTAGCTGATGATCGATATCATCTTCATCATTATTTGGCTGTGAAGCCATTATGAGCAATACCCCCTCTTTTTTATTTGATGTTACCTTATGAGAAACATTTGTCCTTACGTAAAAAGCCACGTTTTCAAAGGCGTTTAATTTAATTATTTCTCTTTCTTTAGAAACAATATTTTCTAAATGGACTTCAAATTCTCCTGCCAATGGTATAAATATTTCTTCCTTTTTTTTATGATAATGATTGCCGGCAGCAACGCCTTCTTCTAAAAATCTGACATAATAAGAATATCGCAGTTTAAATTTCATAAAAGGAAGTCGCTGGTCGTAGATAACTAAAAGTTCTCTACCAGGTTTGGTCCTTCTGGGATTAAGCCAATATTTAATTCCTAATTTTGTTTCCTCTATTTTAAGCGGAGAGGAATATTGATCCATTGAATTATTCATAGAATTATTAAGGCTTAAGACTAGATAACTATATGATTTGTTAACAATTATTTGCTGCGATACCTTTCATTTTATCCAAAGAGGTAACAAACTCATCCAGCCTCTTTTTTATTAATGGATTCAGATTACCTTTTAAATTTAAAGCGCTGATTTGGGCTTCAATTGTTTTGACAAAATAATCGAATAGCTTTTTTTCGAATTCCGATGCTTGACCTAGCTCGGGAATAAGTTCTTCCATTCCCCGGTCTAAATCCTCGGGCGAAAGACATAAATAAAGAGTAGGAATATTCTTAATCTCGCTTTCGATTATTTGTTCACCTTTTTGAATGATGCCGTATTTTAAACTGGCGCCGTTTTTGTTGCGTTCATCTAAAATGGCCGCCTCTTTTTCTTTAAAGCGGGAGCCGGTATTGTCCGCCACTTCATCGAAAGCGCAAATAATGCCGCCCGTTTCTTTATCTACCACCACATTATCCACTCCATTTTTAATATCGTCATAACGGGAGGAGCGCATTACGGCGAATTGGTTACCAACCATTTTATGGAAAACGGCCGTCTTAAGCATTTCTACTTTTTCCCCGCGGCCTTCCTTATTCTGGCCAGCCGGGTAATTCCTGCCTCTCTGTTCTTGAAATTTTCTTTCCATCTCGGCGACATAAGTTTCATCCTTTTTTACTTCTTCCTTTTGATAAGGAGAATTAGGATTTTGCCGACTGCGGTAAAACGCTTTCATATCAATCCGGGCTTCCTCGGTAACCGGAAGGCCTTCCTTATTGAGCGCCTCGGCGATCTTTTTTAAAAGGTCTCGCAGTTTTTCGAAATTCACTCTCCGCTCCTGCTCTAAATTTACCCCGGTCTGTTTTTGGTATTCAAAACTCATGAGTTTGTTATTAGTAATCTTCTTGGTAAGTCCCATTACTTGATCTCATTAGAAACCTTTGCTGTTTTGCTTATTTCCACCGCCAGATGTTCAGGTTGCCGTTTTCTAACGGGGGCATTCAAGTAACGGAGTAAACTTGCCGGTGATCTATTAATTCTTCGGGCAGTTCATCAATAAAGCGGGAAGGAATAGTAATGCGGGAGGTTCCCCAAATGCTTCTTTGCCTGGTATAAATCAGGTGTACTTTCCGCTTGGCCCTGGTAATACCAACGTAACACAGTCTTCTTTCTTCTTCCAGTTCAGCCGGGTCAAAGAGGCTGTTGGCGTGGGGTAAAAGCCCTTCTTCCATTCCCGCCAGAAAAACCACCTGATATTCCAGTCCTTTGGCGTTATGAGTGGTCATTAGGGTAAGGCCCCTTTTTCCATTTTCCAGAAAATCGACGTCATTTACCAAGGCGATTTCTTCTAGAAACGAGCGGATACTTTCCAACCCTTTCTGATTATCAAATTTTCGGGCCACAGTTTTCAGCTCGAGAATGTTCTCCCACCGGGCTTCGCCTTCCGGCGTGCCATCCTGAATATATTTTTTATAGCCGGTCTTATTCAATATCAAATCTATGATTTCCCGAGGCTTTAGATTTTGAGACTTGTTTTGAAGCTCAAGAATCAGGTTCCCGAAATAAGCCAGGGCGTTTTGGGCCCGAGCGGGCAGAGAAGCTATTTTTTCTGGCTGAGCGGTGGCTTTTAAGCAGTCGATTTTACTGATTTCGGCAAAATCTTCCAGCAGCGACCAGGTTTTTCCTCCGATGCTGCGAGGAGGTTCATTTATGATTCGTTTTACGCTTATTTTATCATTCGGCTCTACTAAAATTCTAAGATAGGCTAAAAGATCCTTGATTTCCTTTCTTTCGTAAAATTTGACGCTGCCGATTATCTGATAAGGAACCCCGAACTCCATTAGCGTTTCTTCTAAAGCTCTGGACTGGGCATTAGTCCGATAGAGCACTACGTAATCGGAAAGATCAACCAGCCCCGCTTTAATCTTTTTTTGAATGGTGGCTTTGGCCGTCTTTATTTGTTTCTGCCCGGGATTATTTTTTTTCAATTCTAAGATGGTGTCCAGAATTCCTCTGGTAGGATGCTCGTTTTCTTCCTCTGATTCATAACAAATCTCTTCGCCGGCAGTAGTTTGACCATGACCGGTTTTTTGCTGTGCTATTCCAAAAATTGTTTTAAGAATATATTCGCCTTCCTCCTGTTCATCGTTTACTTGCTGGATCGTTATGTTTTCTCCCTTCTGGCCGTTCGTCCATAATTTTTTTTCGGTGCGGGATTTATTTTTAGAAATAATATGATTGCTCGCTTCCACAATAGTCTTAGTGGAACGGTAGTTTTGTTCCAAATAAATTATTTTTGCCCGCGGGTAATCCTTTTCAAAATCCAGTATGTTTTGAATATCGGCCCCGCGGAAAGAATAGATGCCCTGCCAGTCGTCTCCGACCACGCAGATGTTTTGGAATTTTTTAGCCAGAAGATTCGTTAACCGGTACTGCGCATAATTGGTGTCTTGGTACTCGTCCACCATTAAATATTGAAATCGCCGCTGATATTTTTCCAATACGCCGGGATATTTCTCAAAAAGCTGCACCGTCATCATAATCAAGTCATCGAAATCCAGGGCATTATGCTCTTTCAACTGTTTTTGATATTCCTGGTACACTTTAGCCGTCAACTTTTCCATAAAATCTTTGGCTTGATTCTGGTACTGGCGGGGCGTGATTAATTTATTTTTTGCTTGGTTAGAGATAATGCTTGAAAACAGACGCGGCGAATATTGTTTCTGATCGATCCCCAGCTTTTTCAACGCCCCTTTCATTAAAACCGTTTGGTCGTAATCGTCGTAAATCAAAAAATTATTCTTAAAACCCAGCATCCCGATTTCCTTTCTCAAAATCCGGACGCAAAAAGAATGAAAAGTTCCGATCCAAGGTTGGTTCAAGTCTATTGATTGCGAAGCGTTAAACTTTCTTTTTAATAATATTTCGACTCTTTGCTTCATTTCCCCGGCCGCTTTATTGGTAAAAGTTACCGCCAAAACGAAAGCGGGGTTAATCCGTTTTTCTAAAATAAGGTGAGCGATCCGATGGACCAAGATTTTAGTTTTTCCCGAACCAGCGCCGGCCAATATTAATACCGGCCCTTCTGTTTGCAGAACGGCTTCTTTTTGTTTTTCGTTAAGGTCTTTTAGAATCTGATCGGGCATATGTTTTGAGATGTTTTTTTACCCCGTTAGAAGTTTTACAAAATGGCAGCATAAAAAACTGATAGAGAAATAAGCAAAATAGGCGAAGGCTTCTAACGGGGTTCACTATATCATATATTTTAAAAGAGCTGAAAGGGCATTGCCTTTACCCCGTTACTTAACTGCCCCGCAGTTTTTAGCCGAAGAATTTAATAACAATACGGTGTTTTTTGCTACCGGGTAGAGCTTTTTATGGAATAGTGACGTAATAAAAACCCAACTGTATAATAAGCGCAGCAAAGGAAGGTTTTAAAAGGATTAAGTAACGGGGTTTACAAAGGACTTTTACTATGGTAGTATTAGAATCAATGGAATTTAACCATTTTTTTTGTTATCAAAAAGCAATCAGCTTTTCCGAGATAACCTGTAAAAATAGATGAAAAATATTATCAATATTATCCAGCTGGTAATCGCCGTAATTTTAATTGTACTTATTCTGATTCAAAACAGAGGTGCCGGCCTAGGCGGAATATTCGGCGGAGGAGGAGACGGAAATGTTTATCGCACCAAACGAGGAGCAGAAAGGATTCTGTTTATCGCCACAATTGTTTTAGCTACTCTATTCTTAGGAATCTCATTGGTAAATTTTGTATTATAATCCTATATTAAATTAAAGGTCTTCTAAAAAAGAGACCCCCTTTAATCTCACTTAAGGGTAAATTGTTTTTGGAGCATAAAATTAGTCTAAGTAAAGAAGATTTTTCTTCACCGATCAAACCAGGCAAAAAAGGAGGAATTGTTAGATTTTTCTCTTTTTTCCGAAGGAAAAATTCCTCAGAAAAAAAGAATTCTTCGGCTATCGGAAAAAACAATTGGAGTAAACGGCAAAACCGGTTGGATCGCAAGCTGGTCTCTTCCTTAAATGAAAAGAAAATTCCCAGTTTCCGGCAATTAAAATATATTTCCCACTACCTTTCTAAAAAAGAAAGAATTATTTCTCAAATTGCTTTTCTAGTTTTTGCCGCATCATTAATTTTTGCTTTAGTCAGAATCTATCAGTATTTCACGGTACCGGTTCCCCAATCGGGAGGAGAATACACCGAAGCTTTAATTGGTGCGCCTAAATATATCAACCCCATCCTTTCTCAAACCAATGATACTGATATGGATTTGGCTCGATTGACCTTTTCTGGTCTAATGAAAGTAAGTCCTGACCAGGAACTGGTGAGTGATTTGGCGGAAAGGTATGAAATTTCCGAAGATCACAAAGCTTACACTTTTTACCTGAGAAAAGATGTGCGGTTTCATGATGGTGATGATTTGACCGCTGATGATGTTATTTTTACCTTCGAAAGCATTCAGGATCCTGAATTCAAAAGCCCTCTCTACCTGAACTTTAAAGGCGTGGGCATCGAAAGAGTAGATGATTATACCGTTCGGTTTATTCTTCAAGAACCCTTTATTCCCTTTTTGTCCAGCTTAACTTTTGGTATTTTGCCAGTCCATATTTGGCAAGAAGTCCCGCCCGAAAACGCTTCACTGGCTGATTATAATCTTAGGCCGGTCGGGTCAGGGCCTTATCAGTTCAAATCGTTGGTGAAAGACAAAAATGGTAACATAAAGTCATATGAGCTGGTTCGCTACGATAATTACTACGCTAATATTCCACATATCGAAAAGCTGTATTTCAAATTTTATCCTGATGTGAATTCAGCGTTAGACTCCATAGAAAACAAAAATGTAGATGGCATTAGCTTTGTTCCCAACGATAAAAAGGAGGAGATAGAGAAAAAAAACAGCAAAGTCAATTATCAGGCTTTGCGCCTGCCGCAATACACCGCTATTTTCTTTAATCAAGAAAATAAACTTCTAAAAACAAAGGAAGTGAGAGAAGCCTTGGCGTTATCGGTAGATAAAGAGAAGATTATCAGGGAAGCGCTTAACGGCGAAGGAGACATTATCCACGGTCCCATTTTGCCAGGTTATATTGGCTATAATCCGGAAATAAAGAAATACCAGTTTGATTTAGAAGCGGCCAAAAAAGAACTGGAAGACGCAGGCTGGGTTTATCCGGAAACAGCCGAGGGGGAACCGCCGGCCCAAGTACGAGCTAAAAATGGAGCGGAACTGGCTTTCGCCATTTCTACCATTGATCAGCCGGAATACCTTAAGACAGTGGAAATCATTGAAGAAGCCTGGGAGGCGATCGGAGTCCACGTGGAAACTAAAATTTATTCCGCTAAAGACGTCCAGAAAAAAGTAATCAAAACCCGCGCCTACGAGGCATTACTGTTCGGAGAAATTATTGGAACCGATCCGGATCCGTATCCTTTCTGGCATTCCTCTCAAAGCCGAGACCCTGGCCTTAACTTAGCCGTGTTCTATAATAAAGATATTGATCAGCTGCTGGAAGAAGCCCGCAAGACCAATGACGAGGAGCAGCGCCGCCTGAAATATTTACATTTTCAAAATATTCTAGCCGACGAAATTCCCGCTATCTTTCTATACAATCCGATCTATACTTATGGGTTAAATAACAAAATTAAAGGCAGTGAAGGAAGATATATTACAGTTCCCTCAGACCGTTTTTCCGGAGTGGAAAATTGGTATATCAAGACAAAGCGAATCTGGAAATAATCGACAGATATCGTAAGAAATAAGCACCAAGCGCAAAACATCAAATCCCAAATCCCCCGCCCGCTTCGGCTTCGCGAAGCGAAAGCGGGCGCGGCAAGCTCCAGATAAATTCCAATATTCAATTTCCAAATTATCAAACTATTTTTTACATTGAGATTTGAAATTTGTCGTGCCATGAGCCAAAGGCCATCGGCCTATGGCCGAGAGGCACTGCGTCCGCCTTTGGAGGAGATCAGCGCTCCGTCGCCAGAGCTATGGAGTATCGGCGACCTCGGGCCGAAGATTCATTGGGAATTTACCCGCCAGAGTGGTGAAATTAGTCTGCCTCGCGTAGACGAACTCCGCGAGTCGAAGCGGGTATACATGTACGGTTCACCCCGTGCCAAATTTATCAACTAAATAAAATTACTTGCCGCGGTGGCGGAATTGGTATACGCGCACGGTTCAGAGCCGTGTGAGAGCAATCTCTTGGAGGTTCAACTCCTCTCCGCGGCACCAAGCATTTAACAAGCAGACGATTATTAATAAAGAGGGTCGGTTCAAGCCAGAGTTGAAGGGCAGAAGCGACCCCGAGTGACCCCGAGCTTGCCGATGAGGAGTCGAAGGGGAGCGATCGACGAATGCGACCACAAGGAGCATTCGGCGCTGCCCAGGACACAACTCCTCTCCGCGGCACCAAGCATTTAACAAACTAATAATTCAAAAATGATTAGTGCAAGAAAATCGAGAGATTCGTACTCTTCTAGATCGGGCAGCCGAATTCGCGTTTATCGTTCCGACAGCCCGGTGCTCAAGATGACGGATTCTAGAAAAGAAGACCCCGGACGCAAAGGCGGCCAAAAACTTAAAATTATCGTTCTGGGAGGATTAGAAGAGGTGGGCCGCAACATGACCGTTTTGGAATACGGCCGTGACATTCTGATAATTGACATGGGTTTGCAGTTTCCAGAAGAAGATATGCCGGGGATCGACTATATTATTCCCAACATCTCTTATTTAAGAGGAAGAGAAAAGAGTATCCGGGGCGTGATTATCACCCACGGACACTACGACCATATCGGAGGGATTCCCCACTTAATTCCTAAACTGGGCAATCCTCCGATTTATGCTACTCCTCTAACCTTAGGAATTATCAGTAAGAGGCAAGAAGATTATCGCAATCACCAAAAGCCCAACCTTAATCCGGTAGAAACCAGCTCTAAACTTGTTCTGGGCAAGTTTAAGGTTGAGTTTTTTGGAGTCAGCCATAATATTCCCGGATCATTAGGAATTATTATCCGTACTCCGATGGGAGTGGTGGTCCATACCGGTGATTTCAAGCTTGATCTGCAGCCCTCCGGAGACACTGAGCCGGAAATCGCCAAAATAGCTAAATTAAGTGAAGAACATGTCTTAGCCTTAATGTCTGATAGCACCAACGCTCCCCAGCCCGGCCACCAATTTACGGAAAAAGAGATTGAAGGAAACTTGGAAGATATTATCAGAACATCAACCGGCCGAATAATCATTGGCACTTTCTCCTCTTTATTGGGCCGTGTACAACAGATTATTAAACTGGCCGAGAAATACAACCGCAAAGTAGTAGTAGACGGATACAGCATGAAAACCAATATCGAGATTGCCCAAAAACTAGGGTATCTCACTATCGGCAAAGGAACCCTGGTGCCTTTAAGCGAAATTCATAATTATCCCAGCCGAAGAATCATTGTTTTATGCACCGGCGCCCAAGGAGAAGGCCGAGCAGTTTTGATGCGCATTGCCAATCGGGAGCATAAGTCAATTCGGATCGAGCCGGGCGATACAGTGGTATTTTCTTCTTCCGTGGTTCCGGGAAACGAAAGAGCCGTTCAAAGATTAGTAGATAATCTTTATAGAGAAGGCGCGGAGGTGATTAACTACCGCATGATGGATATTCATGCCGGCGGCCATGCCAAGCAAGAAGATTTAAAGTTGATGATTAAGCTGATCAATCCCAAATACTTCATTCCGATTGAAGGCAATCATTCTTTTTTGAAAATTCATGCCAAAGTCGCCGAGTCACTGGGTTTTGATCCTAAAAACATTTTTGTGGCGGATAACGGTCAGGTGATGGAATTTACTAAAACAAGCGGGAGACTTACTAATAAAAAAGTTCCTTCTGATTATGTAATGGTAGACGGATTAGGAGTAGGTGACGTTTCTAACGTAGTGTTAAGGGACCGCCAGATGATGTCGGCTGACGGGATGCTGGTGGTGATTGCGACCATTGAAGGAAAAACGGGTAACATTATTGGCAACCCTGATATTATTTCCCGCGGGTTTGTCTATATGAAAAACAGCAAAAGACTGATTGCCGAGACCAGGGAAAAAGTGAAAAAAATCTTGAAGGACAAAAACGCCAACACGTCTGCCAACGATGCCTACATCAAGAACAAAATTAGAGATGATATTGGTCAATTTTTGTTCACTAAGACACAGAGGCGGCCGATGATTTTACCGGTGGTGATTGAGGTTTAGCAAGAACCTGTATGCCTCATTCGTAGCCATAAACCTACGCCGAGCGCACGTTAGAAAACGTACGCTCGGTTTTAAAATACATTGTTTATTCGCTGAGAGCACCCTTTCGAGGGTGCGACCCAATAACGATGACGATGGTACGAACAGAAGCGTTCGAAATGCTTCTTGTTTTAGGTACGGACATTTTGCCCTCGGAGTCTAAGGGCTTGGTTAGGACTTAAGTTATTTAAACCACAATGTTGTAAATCGT
>PFMD01000067.1 GCA_002784945.1 Candidatus Kerfeldbacteria bacterium CG_4_10_14_0_8_um_filter_42_10 | reverse complement strand
TTTCCTTACCGGAAATATTTGAAACACCCAATAGTTACCTGGCTAAAACGTTATCTCTTGTACCAACTGGGTAGGTATGCCCGTTATATAAAGCTAATTTAAAACTTCAAATTTTATAAATTTAAAGTTGTTATTTGACCAGGCTAATTCAAATTTCTTCCACAATCTGGCTTTTTTGCTTTCGTTCCCTTAAAAACGACTTTTCCGAATAATATCCCATAGGAATTATTGCCACGGGCAAATAGGAGGTGCGTAGGACTGATTTAACTTTTTCTGAATCAAAAGCCCCCACCCAAACAGTTCCAATATTCAGATCAGCGGCGGCCAGCTGGGCGTAAGAGGCAGCGATAGTAGCATCCTGTAAAGAATAGAGATTTTTTCCGCGGGCTCCGTATTTCGCGGCGCATTCTTCCTGTTTAGCGCAGAAAACCATAACAATGGGCGCTTGAGCAATAAATTCTTGATCAAGCGCAGCGGCGGCAAGTTCTTTTTTAACATCCTGTTTTTTTATCAGATAAATCTTATAAGACTGCAAGTTTCCTGCAGAAGGGCAGTTATTAACCACATCCAAGATGGAGTTAATTTTCTCGTTTTTAATCGGTTGTTTTAAAAAATGCCGCACGGAATGGCGAAGTTCAATTGTTTTTTTGAATTCCATATTTCTTTAAATTATATAGTTATGATATCCATTAATGTGCTAAAAATCAAGGTAACTGGGATTGCTTTTGCCTTTAGATTAATTTCAGTAAGCGTCACTACCAAACTTGACAATCATTGAAGAATCAGGTAATATATTATGAAAATAAATCAGCTGATCATTTACTCTACCAATAGCGAGGCGACCATGAATAGTTCGTTGTCAGCGTTAACCCCGCTTCCCGCAAATGAAGCGGATGAGATTCTGGGCCAGTTGCTCAAATCTGGCCAGCTTGCAATCGTCCGAAATCCCGAGGGAAAACAGTTCCTGGCACTCGCCGAACTCCAATTTATCTGCGCGCACGGCCATCGTCATACCAAATTAATGGTCGGCGCTGAGGCGGCTCGTCACTATGCTCGTACGGCGATTCCAGAAGGAAAGGAGGTGGTGGAATCAAACCGGGATTTGAATTGTGCTAATCATGGCGAGTGGCGCATTGTCAGTCACTATACCCCTATCACCTGAGAAGATCGTACACTTTGGGCTGATCGTTCCATTCGATCAGCCTTTTTTCATCTTTTATTCTTATATATTAGAAAAAGAATGATTATCACAGCGGAAAACCTTGGATTTTGGGTAAAGTTAAAAAAACCAATTTTAGCGGTTGCCCCCATGGCTGATATTACCAACTCTCCTTTTCGCCAAATTATTGCCGCAAAAGGAAGGCCCACTGTTTTTTTTAATGAATTCGTTTCAGCCGACGGGCTTTGTTCGAAGGGAAAAAATAATTTAATGCCGCTGCTTAAGTTTACCGAAAGCGAGCGTCCGATTGTAGCGCAGCTATTCGGTTCCAAGCCAGAAAACTTTTACCAGGCGGCGAAAATACTCGTTCAACTGGGATTTGACGGGATTGACATCAATATGGGCTGTCCGTTCAAAAAAATTGAAAAGCAAGGAGCCGGCGCTGCTTTGATTAAGAATCCGAAATTAGCTCAAAAAATAATTTTGGAAGCAAAACTAGGTGCTAAAAAAATTCCGGTTTCGGTTAAAACCAGAATTGGTTATAACCAAGAAGCTGTTAGTAAATGGATCCCGGAAATTTTAAAAGCAAACCCTGCCGTTATTACTCTCCATGGAAGAACCAGAAATGAAAAGTCAGAAGTTCCGACTCATTGGGGCGTTATTGGCAAGGCGGCTAAAATTGTCAGAAAAAGCAAAAAAGCAACCTTAATAATGGGAAACGGTGACATAAGCAATATGGAAATGGCCAAAATTTACAGTAAAAAATATGGCCTGGATGGAGTAGTGATTGGACGCGCTGTGCTGAAAAATCCTTGGTTTTTCAGTGAGAAGGGGCTTGATTCGGTATCAATAGAAGAAAGGCTTGCCACGTTAATTGATCACGTAAAACTATTCAATAATTTTTATCAAAACAAAAAAAACTTTCATGACTTAAGAAAGTTTTATGCGGCCTATTTATCTGGTTTTAACGGAGCAAAAAAACTCAGAATGCAGCTAATGCCGGCAGAAAATGCCAAAGAAATTGCTAAAGTAGTTGCTTTTTTTATTGCCGAGAACAAGGTCTGATACTTGTTATTATGAAAGCTGGTGCTTTTCTCGGATAATCTTTTCTGCTTCCTTATACTTTTTTAATCTATTTATTTCAATACCAAGTTTATCCCAGGGCAATTTATAGACAAAAGACGGAAGCCATTCCGACTTTCCCATTTTTCGAGGTTTGATTTGAAACAATATTTCGGGAATGTATTTGCCCGTACTTCCTTGTTCCATCATAGAAAGCCAGAGATCCCAATCCTGCAATCTTTTAATACTCTCATCGAATCCTAAAAATTTTTCCCTTCTGATTAGCGAACAGGTATGAATAAAGTTCGCTTTTTTCAATTCGTCAATGCTGTAGGGATGCAGTTTAAAAGTCTTAAGGCCCCACTTGAAAGAACTGTAAGCAAAGGCATTATCGGGCGAGTTTTTCAGTGCCGCTTTCATTTTTTCCAGCATTTGTTTTTTCATAACTATGTCAGCATCGCAGAACAGAATAAAATCTCCGTTTGATTGCGAGAACCCCCTATTGCGGGCGTGATTCGATCCTTTATTTTCTTGATGAATAATGGTAATTGGTTTAGGATAGTTTTCTAGAATGTGCGCGGTCCCGTCAGTAGATCCATCATTAATTACGATTATCTCAAAATCTTTTAGCGTTTGATTATAAATCGAATCAAGGCAATCCTTGATTGTTTTACCATGTTGATAGGTTGGAATAATTATGCTGATCATTTTGCAGTTATTGACATTAATATCGAACTAAATTAATCTTTACGCTGGAACATTACCTGGTTAAAGGGAGGGGGCATGGATAAGAAAAGCAGGTCGCTGCATGAAATCGCGACGGACTTAGATTCTCGAATTACGCGTTTGGAGCAATTTTACTTTGTTATGAGTGGTTTGTACGGAGTCTCCCTTGGTGATTTTGACATCAAAAACGAAATGGTTGAAATTTCCAAGGAAATTCTCAGTCTGTTTAAGGAGCTCGAAATAACAAAAGGTGGTACAGAAGAATTAGCAAGACTTAAGATTAAGTACAACCTGATGGCACAAATATGGGAGGGAGCGATCAGAAACGGAAGACCCGCTGAAGGTAATTTTAACGAAAAATTTCGACAGATCTTTAGAAAATACCGTAGATAGTGAGATCATTCACCTGAAGCGGTATTTTTTATTTCGACAACAATCTAAGAAAGGGCGTTTATTAGTAAGTCGGATTGTTTTTCCCAAGTAAAATTATGAAATACCCTTTCCTGCCCCTGCTTACCTAATTTTGCCGATAGATTCTGATCATCAAGCAGCTTTCTTACGGCAAGGGCGATTTCTCCCGGGTTTAGTGGATTTACTAAAAGCCCGGTTTTATTATCGATTACGGCATTAGCGGTTCCGCCTGATTTTGAAGCGATCACTGGTTTAGCAAAGGCATTTGCTTCTAAATAAACTATTCCGAATCCCTCCACATCGCCATCATCTAACTCTAAAGTCGGCATAATAAAAATATCGGCGATTCGATAAAAACTGGGGAGTTCTTCTTTTCTGATTTCTCCGGTGAAAAAAACATAGTTTCCGAGATTAAATTTTTCGACATACTCCTTCAAGCTCTGTTTTTCTGGCCCGTCGGAACCGACTAAATAAGCAAGATTAGGATACTTTTCTAAAATTTCAGGAAGGCTTTTTAAAACCTCCAGATGACCCTTTCGTTTTACTAATCGGCCAATGGTCAGCAATATTTTTTTTCCCTCCAGTCCGTAGCGCTTTCGTATCTCAGTTTGTTTATCAGGCGCAGGTTCTGAATAAATATTAGTAGCGGGAGTAATGATTGACAGTTTTTGCTTATCAGCCCCTAGTCGGAGCAATGCTTGAAAAGTGAATTCACTGACAGTAATTATTTTTCTGGCATGTTTTATTATGCGTCGAGCTAGCCAGGTTTTGCGCCTGTAGTTTTTCAGCATGATAATGTCCATAGCATGAGTGGAAAGAACAAAGGGAATTTTAAGAACCCATTTAAAAAATAGGGCAACGCTACCGATCGGCAATATTTGTCCTACTAAAATCTGCTGAATACCTTCCCTTTTTATAATTTCTCGCACTATAAGGAACAAATGCAGCCATTTGGGCCAGATTAAAGGAGAGGTTGAAAAAAATTTTTTGCGATAAATTCGGTATGATTGGCCATTATCAAATTCATCAGACCCACTACTTTTGGGTGCAAGAACCACTATTTTTTCCTTGGGCAACCGGGCGCATAACTCCTTCAGGTATGTTGAAACTCCCCCGATTCCGGGAGGAAAATCAACCGTTATTAGCAGAGTTTTCTTCATGCTGTTTTTTAAAAACTGAGCTATAAAGAGTCAAAAAATCCTCCTTAGTAACTCCTTTGACAGCAATTAATAAGGTAAAATAAATAATAACTCCTATCGGCAGTAATAGCAAGATAGAAACATTGTTCTGCAAAAGATACACGATAACGCCCATCGCTGTGCTAGAAAACAAAATTTTCAAAAATTTTCCAAAGATATACTTTTTGCTGTATTGAGCCACTTTTCCGATCCAGGGTAAACCCAGCGAAACCAAAAGAATTGCGCTGGCCAATGCTGAAATACTGGCACCGATATAGGTATAGCGCGGTATTAGAATAATGTTCAGAATAATATTAAATGCCGTAGCAATTCCCATATTTATCGTATTGACTGTTTGGCGATTGCAAGCGTTTAAAAAGTTCCCCACC
>PFMD01000080.1 GCA_002784945.1 Candidatus Kerfeldbacteria bacterium CG_4_10_14_0_8_um_filter_42_10 | reverse complement strand
GCCATTACCAAGAAGAAAAATTCGCCGGCGTGGGATTCATTAATAACTTTAGAAAGGAATTCAGTGAAAGCACCCTTGATATTTTCCGCTCCTGGATAGAGCAATATTGCCATAATTGGGCGTTTTGCGACAGTTTCTGCATTAACGTAATCGGGCCTTTTTTAGGAAAAAATTTAAAACTGGTTGTTAAAGTGGAGCCTTGGGCGAAAGACAAAAATTTATGGGTGCGAAGAGCATCTTTAGTGGCCATTCTTAAAATCGCCAAGGCTTTGGAACCAAGCTACCTTTTTAAAAGAACCGCTCCTTTTATGCAGACTAAAGAACCCTACTTGCAGAAAGCGGTAGGCTGGCTTTTAAAAGAATCGTCCAAATGGCATCAGGATGAAGTGATTAATTTCTTGCTGCAATGGAAGCAGCGCACTTCACGATTGGTTTTAAGATACGCTTGTGAAAAACTTCCCCCTCAAAAAAGAAGAAGGATCTTATAATCCGTTGAGCCGTTTTCATGGGATGGCAGACTAATCAGTCTGCCATCCACTAAAATAAAAACCAAAATGTTTTTCACTCATTTTGGCTTTTTGCTAAAATTATATCGCTATGTTATAGCGGCAGATTCAATTTGCCTGAACCATTAGGATTGTATCCGCTGTCAACCTCGGTTTTATCTTCGTAACCGTCATCATCCGTGTCTTTTTTATTTATGTTAGTTCCGTAAAGAGCGGTCTCCAGATAATCACTTAAACCGTCGCTGTCAGTATCTTTATTCTTGGATTCGGCAAAAGGATCAATAATAAGTTCATCCGTACCACCTTGTTTTTCTAAAGAAACACTATGGCCTTCGTTGGTGGTGTTAGTACCATCAACAAAGTAGCTGTAGGGATATTCTTCCTTATTATCGGCGGATACATCATTAAAGGAAATCTGGTAAGTAAACTCATAACCATTTTCTTTCTTTTGGTAAGAATACTCCTGTTCGGTAAAAACATCCGTGGTATTCATCACATTTAAAGATGATTGAAAGAGTTCTTGGTAGAATTTATTCTCCGCTACCGTCGCTTCTTTATCCCGCGAAGCTTTTAGTTCTTCCCAAGATTCAGGATATTCACCGAACAACTGATTGTAATACTGGAGCGTGCTTTTGAGCTGGGTAATGCGGTTGTATTGTTTTTCTACTTTTTGTTCCCCCGCGGTAATCCCGCGAACCTCTCGGTCTATTTCATCCCAGGTTACGACATTATCCGGTTTTTCAATTTTTACCGATTCGTTGATGTCCTGCAGATTGAAATTGAAAGTCAGGTTTAATTGTTTATCTTTGAATTTGGTGACATCTTCGGTCGGGGCGAACTTAAACTGAAAGCTCATTTGGCGGGGAATACTCAGGCGATTATCGATCCAGAACGTAATCGTGCTGTTTTTTTGCCAATAATCAAAAAGTGTCTGAAAATTCGCTTCGTCGAAGTTCGCAACGGTTTTTTCATCGTATTTGATCAAGGCTTTTTCGCCGAAATCCCGAGAAAGCGTATCGGTTAATTCCTGATAAAAAGCTTTGATGTTTTCTCTGGATGTCACCAAACTGACCTTGTAAGTTTTATAGCCATTAATCATTTCCGTATCATTGGCGTTCTTTAAAGAAATTACTTTATGCTTCATGGCTAAAATAAGAATTTGATAAATCTGTTCTTGGACATTGGCCGATTCATCAAGTTTGCTATCCCCAAAATTCAAAAGCGAGTCAAAAGGAGTATCCGTAGTCTCTTTTGTGATTTCAATCCACTTGCCGCTGTAAGGGGTTAAATCCATAAAGAACAATGAGGGAAACTTGCTAATTAGCACATAATATTTTTCTCCGATAGTCTTTAAGCTCAGATCAACCGACATGGTAGTTCCCCCGCTGGAATAGTACCCGGCCAAGCTGCTTTCATTTTCAGATTTTTGGTCTTCCGCCTCCTTTTTATTATAAATCCCCCCGAACTGCAATTTAATATCAAGGTCGGTGGGAATAAAAGTAAAAAGCTGACTATAGAAATCGTTGGCCATATCAGAATTTATATTGGAGTTTTCCAATAAGCTTAAATCAAGCGGCTCAGTCGCTTTTTCTTTGTCTTGGGCGGTAATTTGAACTTCCGCGGTATAGCGGGCGGTTTGGAGCTCTTGAAAGGTATCAAAAGTTTTGGCCAGCACTTCATCGACTTTAGGAGACAAAAAGGGCAAAGTAAAATAACCCCTCGAATAAGCCCAAGCGCCGCCGGCAATTAAAATTATCGCGATCGCGGCAATTCCGCCGTAAATAAAAAGACGCTTAACATTCTTTGGTTTAGCGCCCAAAAATTCCTGTTGAGGAGGGATAACCTGTTGTTCCGCCGCTTTATTTGGTGCCAAAGATTGACTCTGAGGCGGTGCAGGTTCTATTTCATCAAAAATATTTTTTATTTCTGTAGAATTAGGATTATCCATTTTATTTTGTTTTAATATTGAAATTATATCATAGATTCAGCTATTTGTAAAGTTGGATGTTTCCCACGAAAAAGGCACTCCAATAATATTCAGCATGGTGGCGTTAAGGGGCATGAAATAACGAAGGCGAAGAAACGTTTCTCGCCTACGTTATTTTCTAACCGGGTTTACTGGGGATATTTTATTATGTTAATATAGGATTGAACAAGAAAAACATCCTTATGACAAAAATTCAATATTCTATTTCCGCGCTGCTTTCTCTTATTATTCCGGGGATATCATTTTTTCTGCTATTAGTATTCTTGGGAGCGGACATTGAATCTACTATATTCACCGCCGCAACTTTTTTTATTATTGCGCCGCTAGGAAGCATCGTTCTGGCCGTTACCGTTATTAGACGGAAAGAGCAAATAACCAAAACGGAGGCTACCTTAACTAAATTGGGAATCATTTTGGCCAGTGTGACTATTATCAGTTTTTTTTGGTTTCAATATCTATGAACTTAATAAGCTAACTTAAAAACAATGAGCGAACGAGGAACTTATCACAAAGGGGATACCGTTACCGAAGAAAGCGATTATGTCTGCGTTCCCTGCGGATTCAAAAAGCATTATCAGCCCGGTGAAATATTCACCGAATGTACCTCTTGCCTAAGCGGCACGGAAGACGGCCACGAAGATTATGTTGAAGGCCTGGAATTGTGGGAAAAATTCCAACCAACCGCGAAAGAATAAAACCTATTAGAAAAAGTGGGGGTTTGATCAGGATAAATTCACAAACTCCATTCAAAGATTTAAGAAGCTGTGTCTTTAATCTCGCCCAATTACTGAGTTCAAACCACTAACGCAACAAGAAAGATTATATAAGGTTTTGACGTAACCTCCCCTAACCCCTCCTGCCGAGGAGGGGAAATATAAGGTTTCCTCCCCTTTGCAGGGGAGGAGAGGAGGGGTCGAGAACACTTTAAAATATTGGCTGATTCAATTTTTTTATTAGAAGTTTAGGTTCAGCATTTAATTATTTGACATTATTGGGCATTTATTGTAGGTTTATTAATTAACCAAAAGGGTTAATAAGAGTATAATATAAGTTAGAAAATAACGTTTTCGAAACGGAGTAAATTCACGTAATTAACGATGACCATTGAAGATTCATTTCCTTTTTCCCTAAAACAACTCATTTTATCTTTCCAGCAAAAGCCGCCGGTAGAAGATATTCCTAAAGATGTTGCCCGAATCAAAGTCAACGATACCATTAGCCGGGTTTCTTTTTTCTATGAAAAATTCCGCAACGCCATTGATTACAAAGAAGAGCATTTGTTAAGGAAAAATGCGATTGAACGAATTTTAAAAAGAAGGCTGGTCCCTGGCGCTAAAATCGAGAAGGTCTCCCGCCAGTTGATTTATGAATTGATTAGAGGAAGGTATTTGCCCAATAATGCCGTACCCGAAACTAAGATATTGGAAATCGCCCATACGATCAATAACTACGTGCTGCTGTTGCATGAAATAGTCCGTGATTTTAAAGGCCAGAATTATTACGATTACCGAAAATGGATTCTGGGCATTGCTTCGGTCGAACTGGAAGGGCAATTGGTAAGCGCTCACCGCGACGAAGCCATAGTAGACTTTGCTTTTCGGACTGTTACCGAAAATTTGGAATGGAAGGACGACAGCATTTCACAGAAAGACAAGAACACCTTGCTCTACCTGGCCATTCACCGAGCTTTAATAAAATCAGATGAACCTATTTTAATCCATCATTTATGGAATTTTGAATTCGGGGAATGGAGGAACGCCGAGCCCGAGACTATTCAAAGAGCCGGACGAGAAATGGAATCGTTCCGCAGCGAAGTTAATCGCTATCTTAATCACCGGCTTAATGAATACTTGTTCCAAAAAATAAAGAAAACCTCCGTCCTATTCCAAATTTTAAGAGACGTCATTGAAGAGGATCCCCAAGCGGCCAACGACGTTCTGACGGATCAAGAAGCCTTTGACACTAAAATTAGAAATGTTGCCGCGCAAAGATACAAGAAAGCTCGCTTAAAGCTAGAAAGAAGCGTCAAGCGAAGTTTAGTTTATTTGCTGTTCACTAAAACCGCGCTGGCTCTATTGGTCGAACTGCCTTACGACCGATACTTTGTTCACGAAGTAAACTACGTTCCGTTGGGAGTAAATATTCTATTTCATCCCATTTTTCTCTTTTTTCTGGCGGCAATAATCAATACTCCCGGAAATAAGAATACCGAAAGAATAATCCAGGGCATCCACGGCATTCTTTCTACTAATTCGGAAAGCCGGCCAAAGTGGAGAATCAGGCCTCGTAAAAGAAAAAAAATGCTAATGGCTATTTTCCAAATCATCTACGCCGTGGCTTTCCTTCTTACGTTTGGCGGCCTGGTTTCGTTTTTAGCCTTAATGAAATTCAATGCGGTCAGCATCCTGTTCTTCCTCTTCTTTTTAACGGTAGTCAGCTTTTTGGGAATAAAATTACGCCAAGATAATAAAGAACTGCAAATGCAGGTTCATAAAGAAGGGTTTACCAGCCTGCTAATTGATTTTTTCACCATTCCGGTTGTTCGAGTAGGCCGCTGGCTTTCTTTAAAAGCTCCCAAAGTCAATTTATTCGTATTTATTTTAGATGTGATTATCGAAGCTCCTTTTAAATCTTTCATTAACGTCAGCGAGGAATGGGTGGATTATATGAAAGAAAAAAAGGATGAAACATACTAGAAGGCGAAGATGTGCATCTTCGCTCTCCTAATAATTGATAATAATTAACAGAAAAAAATATGAAAAAAATCATCATAATTTTCGCAGCAGCGGTTTTTTTATTTGTTCTATCGATCCAGCAAAGCGCTGCCGGAACTTATATAGATCCACAAACTGGCCATGATGATTATGCTGCCGGAAATTGTATTATGGTTACCACTCGCGCAGAAGCGGATAATAACCATGTATATACGCTAAATCCGGACAATACCATAATGTTGAACTTTTATTATTCAGCATATTGGAGCCGCAATGCCCGCTGTGACGAACTGCAATTCCATGTTGATCATAATACAACTGGAGCTGTATTAATAAATTGGTTGGATTCAGTTGCCCGCAGCTGGTACGACAACATCGGATCAAGCCATTATAAACATCAAACGGTCAGCACTAGTCGTCATGAATGGTTTTTTGTTAATGAAGACGGCATACACCGCATTCCTGATTGGTTAACTGCTTTATCATGGGGACTATTGATTAACGATAGATATTCCATACCCGCAAACCATACTACTGACTTTTATGATTCCGTAACAATTGGCGCACCACTTAATTTCAGCGAGGGGCAATATGCCGATAAAATTCATGATATTTGGTTAGAAGGAGATGACGATTATTCAACCCTTCCTGAACGTATTGAGGAAGAAATAAATTTAGTAAAGGCACAAGCAAATGTATTCAATACCTGCACTTTTTCTTGGTATAGTGCCTATCCTGGAAACCCCTGGCGCAATCTTTTTGACTGGACATGGATGCTGCATAACCCCGGCTGTCCGCTGGCTTAAGTCATGAGCCTGGCCGAATGGCTGATTAAAAAACCATGGGAGGCGCGATTCGCGAATCGCGCCTTCATTTTTTATCGCCTTCTTTGTTTCACCAGAATTTGTTATAATGCATGCATTAATAATCATTAACTGAAAAAAATGAACTGCAAAACAGCTCTTAAAACGATTCTGGCAATAGCCGTCATCGGCGTGCTATTTTCCGGATACTTATCTTACATGGAACTTTTTAATCCCAATGGCTGCAGCGACGCTCTTGTTAAATGTTCCGTGGGAGAAAAGCCGGCCGTTGATTTAGGAACGCTTCCCGCCTGCGTTTATGGCTTGATCATGTATACCATAGTATTGGTGGTAGCCGTCTTAGGCCTTTCCGGAAAAAAAGAAAAGCCGGTTGAAAAAACAGCTCCCCAAGAAGAAAATCCAGTTTCCTAAAAAACAATAGATTAAAAGAAAAAGGCGCTCCTCGACTATGCTCGGAGCGCTTTTGATTTTGACTATTCTCCCATTACGGTAATTACCACTTCCCTTTTTCGGGGGTCTGAGAGCTCGATTAGCAGAATTTTCTGCCATTCTCCTAAAAGGAGCTGGCCATCCCGTAAAGGGATAGTCTCGCTGGTATTGCCAGCAATAATCTGCTGAAGGTGAGCATGTCCGTTGCAACGTTCTTCGGAACCATGCATTGTTCCGGGATCTCGCGTGGCAAAATCGTCGTGTTGGTATTCCCCCTTTTCAGGAACTAATTGTGTTAGCAGTCGCTTCAAATCTTTCAAAAAACCATCTTCTTGTTCGTTGATCCGAATGGCGGCAGTGGTGTGTCTGACGTATACCGTTACCACACCATTCTGGATTCCGCTTTGCGCAACAACTTTCTGCACCGGCTCGGTGATATTGCGAATATCAACCGCCGCTCCGGTTTCAACCACCAGCGTGGTGTGGACTATCTTCATGGGACCCTCCCTGGCCGTTAGACAAAGAGCTGAAAATTTTTATACAAAATATTATAAATCACCGGTTACCATTTTCTCATAAGTTCCACTAGTAACTGGACTCCGTATCCGGTGGCGCCTTTTCCTAAATAGGGCTTTTCTTCAGTATTCCACGAGGTACCAGCAATATCCAAATGAATCCAAGGGTAATCGTTTACGAATTGGGCTAAGAAAGCCGCTCCGGTAATAGCGCCCGCTTCTTTCCCGCCGCTGTTTTTCAGATCGGCCACCTCGCTTTTGATCTGATCACTATATTCCGGCCAAAGCGGCAGTTCCCAAACTTTTTCACCGGAGGCCGTTCCGACTTTTTTCAGCTTTTCATTCAATTTAGCATTATTGCCAAAAAGTCCGGCGGCCTGTGTTCCTAAAGCAATGATGCAAAATCCGGTTAAGGTGGCAAGATCAATGATTGCTTTTGGTTTATATCTTAAAGCGTAATGCAGGGCATCGGCCAGAATAATTCTTCCTTCCGCGTCAGTGGTAATAACTTCAATGGTTTTTCCGGAAGCGGATTTCAAAACATCTCCTGGTTTATATGCTTCGCCCGAAGGAAGGTTTTCCAGGGCCGGAACTAATCCCACTACATTCAAAGGGAGTTTTAATTTGGCAATCGCTTCTATTGTTTCTATTACCGCTCCGCCGCCGGCCATGTCAAATTTCATCAGTTCCATCATCTCGCTGGGTTTAAGGGAAATCCCGCCGCTATCAAAAGTGATTCCTTTTCCGACTAAGGCAATCCATTCTTTAGACTGGGATTTTCCTTTGTATTCTAGAATAATAAATTTGGGAGGATGTTTGGCTCCTTGAGCGACTCCTAAAATGGCTCCCATTTTCAATTTTTCCATATCTTCTTTTTCTAAAATACGGCAGCGGACTCGCGATGTTTCCGCAATCTTCTGAGCCACTCTGGCCAGATGAGTGGGAGTAGCCTTATTAGATGGCTGATTGCCGTAATCGCGGGATTGGTTCACCGCTTCAGCAATAATTTTTCCTTCTTCGATTCCTTTTTCGACTTGTTTTAATTTTTTATTGGAGAGTAAAGTTAATTCCTCAATATCGCTCAGCTCGCTTTTTTCCGTTTTAAATTCCAAGAATTGATAATTGGCTATAATCGCGCCTTTGGTAATTGCCTCAGCTACTTTCTGAAGGGACTGTTGTTCCGCTTTCCCGCTGGGCGTAACTATGGCCAGTTGGGTTACTTTTCTCTTTTGCAAAAACTTTATTGCTATCCCCGTCGCTCTCTGAAAATTTAATAATGGAAGTTTGCGACGCTTTCCTAATCCTACTAATAAAAGTCTCGTAAAGCCAAAACCCTTGCCAATATTTACGAGTAAAAGTTCTTGCCATTTGGCGTTGAATTTTTCATCCTTAATCGCGGTACTAACCAGATTATTTAACCTCTGGTCAATGGCAATAACCTCTGGGGGGATCGGTTTTTCCTCAAACGCAAACAATACCAAAACTTGTGATTTAACCAGTAAATACGGCTGATTGCTTGCGGTAATCTTCATAAGTAATCCTTAGTATATCTTTTAAGCAAGCGAGCTGTCAATTATTTAAAAGATATTAAAAGGATGTTCGAAAACATCCCTTTTTTGTCCTCTTAATTGGCGGCAATTTACTCCAAAAAGGATTTGATCTTATCAATAATCTCGCTTAAGTGGTACTGGCTTTTCGGCAGATAATCCTTGGCTCCCAAAGAAATCCCCCGCTCGATATTGTCTTTTTCCGCCAAGTTGGAGATTATCACGCAGGGTATTGCTTTGGTTTTAGGATTTTCTTTGACTTGCTTCAAAATCTCAAATCCATCGGTATCCGGCAAAATAATATCCAGAATAAGCAGGTCATACTTTTTTTCCTGCAACAATTTTAATCCTTCTTTTCCTGTTGAAACGGCTTCTGCCTCGAATCCCTCTATGCTTAATTTTGATTGCAGGGCATAGAGCAGGGCCACTTCGTCTTCGATAATTAAAACTCTTTTTTTAGTCATTTTTCTCCTTATTCCTAATTATATAGAAAATATTGCAAAGTTACAAACTGAACTGGTTATGAAACTTTTTACGCTGTGGGCAAGCTGAAATAGAAAGAGCTTCCCTTGCCCTCTTCGGAAGAAACGCTAATTATTCCCCGATGAGCTTGAATAATCGCTTTAGCAATAGAAAGACCCAACCCGGTGCCTAAAGGAATGCCTGTTTTTACCGTTCCCTGCGTAGTGATCACTTGAGAAAAGGTAAGGAATAATTTATCCAATTTATCTTTAGGTATTCCAATTCCATTATCGGTAATCACCACCAAGATCGAATGGGAAATTGAAGGAATAAAAGGGGAAGAAGAATTAACGAACCACTTCATTCCATATTGCTCCGCCAGTTTTTTAATTTCGTTCCCTTTAGGAACGTAAATCGCTTGAACCACTATTTCACCTCCTGCGGGAGTGAATTTGATCGCATTGACTATCAAATTCGCCAATACCCGATCCAGGGCGTATTCATCAAAGGAAAGGGACGGCAAGTTGCTGGCCAAATTAGAAGAAAGTTTAACTCCTTTACTAAGGGCGAGGATTTTGAAATTTTCAATCTGAAGCGTAACGACTTTTTGAATATCATCCAGATGCTTATGGATTAAAAATTTTCCTCTTTCAAACTTGGCGATATCTAAAAGATTGGTAATTAAATTCAGCATGTTGGCAACACTGTGATTAATCGACATCAGGGAATCGTGCCAGTCTTTGGCTGAAATTGGTTTCTTTTTTTCCTGGAGTAATTCAATGATTAATCGGACCGCTTCTAAAGGAGACCTTAAATCATGCACGAGCATGGTGGTAAAATCTTCGCGCATCTTCTTTTCTCTTCTGGCTTCCGCTAAAGCGAAGGATAACGCTTCGTTGCTTTTGCTGAGCTCTTTTTTTGATTGAGTGATCCGGCGAATACCTTCATTAACCAAATAAGAAATCACCACCATGATAAAAGAAACAACGCCAATTAAGATAATGACTACTTCGGGCGGAAAATAGTAGCTGGCCAAAATGTAAGTGGCACCCATACTGATAACTGCCAACAACCCGGTAAAAAGAAACAAAAAGTTGGGGCATTCCCATAAAGGGAACCCCTCTTCTTTGCATTGTTTAACAACATTAATATGGTTTATTCTTTTTTGTGACGATGTACTATTTTCCATCTTTAACGTTCACTTTATCTTCTTTATTTCATCATACTATTGTTTATTCTTTAGTGTCAAAACGGCATTTTTAGCGAAATCTCCTTCTCCCCGCACGAAGCTGAAAGGCAGGCTTTCAGCTTCAGTAAACACACATCATAAAAAATTCATTGACAAAGATCGTTATCTGTGCTAGAATTTAAGTATTCAATCCAAAAAATAACAAAAATAAAAGATGATCCGAAACACAATTCTAACTAACGAGAAAATTCTTCTTCAGGGTTCCATTGAAATCGAAAAATGGAGTCCGAGGAGAAATCCGTGGTACGAAAGCGTTTGGAGTATCCTTACATCTCTCCGAGCGTTTTTTTAATAGCAAAATCAATGTCATTAGACGATCTCTTTAGAATTGCCGTGGAGAGAAAAGCGTCTGATCTCCATTTGGCGGTGGGAAAACCGCCTATTTTGCGTATTGACGGAGTGTTAATTCCCATCGAAAATTATGAGGCGCTTGACGACAAGCAAATAAAAGAGCTGACGCTTTCCATTCTTTCTGACAATTTAAAAGAGCGATTCATTCATGAGCGGGAACTCGATATATCGTATGAAATTCCGGATATTTCCCGATTCAGGGTAAACTTCCATTGGGAAAAAAACAGTATCGGAATGGTTGCCCGGGTCATCACTTCCCTTACCCCCACTATGGAAGATGTTCAAATGCCGAAAGTGGTATACAATCTGCTTACAGAAAAGCAGGGGCTCATTTTAGTCACCGGCCCCACCGGCTGCGGAAAATCAACGTCGCTGGCGGCTATGATCAATCACATCAACAGCACCCGTTCGGTAAACATTATAACCTTAGAAGACCCGATTGAATTTCTTTACAAACCCAAAAAAAGCATTATTAAGCAAAGGCAGTTAGGATCGGATATGGTTTCTTTCGCTCAAGCCCTGAAGCATGTTTTAAGACAAGATCCTAATGTCATTTTAGTCGGAGAAATGCGCGATCTAGAAACAATTGCCGCCACCATTACCTTAGCGGAAACAGGGCATTTGGTGTTAGCCACGCTGCATACTTTTAATGCCGCTCAAACAGTCGATCGGATTATCGACGTTTTTCCGCCCTACCAGCAAACTCAGGTCCGGCTGCAGCTTTCTCTTTTCTTAAAAGGAGTGATTTCTCAACAGCTTGTTTCCAAAATAAGAGGAGGAAGAATAGCCGCTCGGGAGATTTTAATCAACACTCCGGCTGTTTCTAATCTTATTCGCGAAAATAAAATCTCTCAAATAAAGACGGTTATTCAGACCAGTATGGCTGATGGAATGATCACTATGGATCAAGATCTTAAACGCTTATGCAGTGAAGGAACAATTGCCAAAGAAACCGCTAAAGCTTACATGTTTAATCCGGAAAGTCTAAAGTAAATTTTTTGAACTGAAGAGATCCCTTGAAAAAAGGGATTTTTGTTTCTTGATTTAAAAAAGCAACTGTGATAATCTCATCTTGTTTAAACGTTTTTTTATTACATAAGCGCTCTTAGCTCAACGGATTAGAGCGACTGGCGAAGTTTATCCCGCACAAATGGTGCCCCTCTAGCTCAATTGGATAGAGCGCTTGGCTTCGGACCAAGAGGTTGCAGGTTCAAGTCCTACGGGGGGCACCATTTGTGCGGGAGACCAGTAGGTTGAAGGTTTCCGCCCGAGGCGCCAGCCAGCCGGCTTGGCTGGAATCCCCCATACTTTAATGATTTTATAACAAAGTGCGGGACAAGTCCTTTAGAGGGTACCAAAAAATTGAAATAATAACCCAAGCCCCCATAGCTCAATTGGTAGATCCGCCAGCGGCTCGACTAAGCTCGCCGAAGTCTGGCGGACTCTTAAGCAAACGGAAGATATTTTAATAATTTAATAAATTAACATTACGCGCCCTTAGCTCAGCTGGTAGAGCAGTTGCCTCTTAAGCAAACGGTCGCAGGTTCGAATCCTGCAGGGCGCACCAAGATAAAATTGAACCGGTTAGAACCGGTTTTTATTTTTAAAGAAATGCTTTACAATATAACCATGAGCAAAAAAAAATTAGTGGTCCAAAAAAACGAAGCGGGAGAACGGTTAGATAAGCTTCTAGTAGAAAAATTTCCTCAATATTCCCGCTCTTACTTTCAAAAAATGATTAAAGGGGCAAAAGTATTGGTCAACGCCAAGAATGTGGCCGCCCACACAATGCTAAAAGAGAATGACGAAGTAACCATTGAATTAGTCGAACCGACAAAAATATCTTTAGAGCCCGACCCCTCTATTAAACTAGATATTGTATTTGAAGACCAAGACTTTCTTGTAATTAATAAACCGGCGGGATTGGTGGTGCATCCTTCTCAGAGCAATCCTAAACATACTTTAGTAAATGGCATTCTGGCTTATTATCCTCCCATTGCTTCGGTTGGCGATAACACTTTTAGGCCGGGAATTGTCCATCGGCTGGATAAAGAAGTATCCGGATTGATTGCCGTGGCGAAAAACCAATCTTCTTTTTTGCACTTGAAAGAGCAGTTTCAGAAAAGGACAATCAATAAAAGATATCTGGCACTAGTACACGGAAAGCTCAGCCAAACAGAAGGTGAAATAGATTTAAACATCGGGCGTTCCCAAAGAAAGCCTTCCCGCATGTCCGTGAAGCAAAAAAGGGAAGGAAAATCCGCCCTTACTCATTACCGCGTTCTTAAAGAATACGGGCGCTATTCTTTATTAGAAATCACAACTAAAACGGGGCGAACTCATCAAATTAGGGTACATCTTTTTTCGCTTGGTCATTCAATTGCCGGAGACAAAATATACCGGAACAAAAACATAAAGACCAATCAAAACATCAGTCGGATTTTCCTTCACGCCGGTTTTCTTCAATTCATAGGAAGGGAGGGGGAACTAAAGGAATTTAAAGTAGATTTACCCCTGAATTTGAGTCGATATCTGTCTGACCTTAAGGCTCAGAGCTCGGGGCTCCGTGCCCATAGCCCAAGGCCCCGGGCCTAATTATTGACTTAATCAATATTCTTGATATACTGCTTACACTAACTAATTAAACTTGCTATATGACCGAAGAGAAATCCAAAAATAAGGACGAGAATAAAATAAAAACTATTCCTGATATAAAACCTGGAAATGTTATTCAGGTCTATCAAAAAATCACTCAGGGCGATAAATCTAGAATTCAAATGTTCGAAGGAATAGTAATCGCCAAAAAAGGAAAAACGGATAACGATCGGACCATCACCGTAAGGAAGGTATCCGAAGGCGGATACGGAGTAGAAAGAATATTTCCCTTGGCTTCTCCTTTAATTTCGAAAATAACCGTTCTAAAAAAACCTAAGGTCCGCCGGGCAAAACTTTACTACCTGCGGCACTCACCTAGAGAACTTAAGGAGTTAAAAGAAAAATAAACTTAGGCAATAAAATGCCGCGGTGGCGGAATTTGGTATACGCGCTACCTTGAGGTGGTAGTGGGGGCAACTCCTTGGAGGTTCAAGTCCTCTCCGCGGCACCAAAACTCTTCTAATAAGGTAAATAATTGTCGGGAGGCTTGGGTGAGTTAAAACCAGCAACTTGAAGGGCAGAAGCGACTCCGAGCTTGCCGAGGAGGAGTTGAGAGGGAGCGTTCGACGAATGCGACCATAGGGAGCATCCGTCGCTGCCCAGGATACAAGTCCTCTCCGCGACATTAGGGGCGCGTAGCTCAGTTGGTTAGAGTGCATGGTTTACATCCATGAGGTCAGAGGTTCGAGACCTCTCGCGCCCACCATTCGACTCATCCCGCTTTGCGGGATTCGCTCATGGTTTTTGTCCTCGCTTTGCTCGGACTTCAACCATTAGTGCTTAATGTGGATGAGTCGAATGCCTTGAGCGAGGAGCGGAGCGACGAATCGAAAGGCATCTCGCTCGTGGTCTTTGACCAGTTATTTATAAGAGTATTAGTAAGTAATTCAAGAAAAAGTCGAGTATCCTGAGCGTAGCCGAAGGGCGAAGCCGAGAAGTATTGATAATGCAACCTCTTCTTTATTTAAAGAACTAGATCAACTAGGAATAAAATATGGGCGTATTCATCTTAGGATTAATTGGGATTGCCATCGGCGCTGTTTTGGTAATAAAAACAGAATGGTTTTTGGACTTTTTTGGCCGAATTGAATGGGCCGAACGGCATTTGGGAACTGAGGGGGGAACTCGCCTTTTTTACAAGATGATCGGAATAGGAACGATTATTTTGAGCTTTATGTTAATGACCGGACTACTCCAGTTGCTTTTAAGAAAAATATTCTCCTCAGGAAGAATTAATTAACAAGGGCTGTTAGCTCATTTGGTAGAGCGCCGCGTTTGCATCGCGGAGGTGGCCGGTTCGAGCCCGGCACAGTCCACCATTAATTTTCGATACAATACAAACCAAAGGCGGGTTAGGTCTACTAAATATCTTGTAACGAGGTATTTTTATTTTACGCTATTGAATTATTTTTCATATTATTTATAATTAAATGGTGCATCTATTTTGATTTTAACAAAAAAATTCATCAAATTGACTTAAATGCCTTGATTTATTTTTAAAAGTGATTTATTATTATAATATCTTTATATTGAAATATATTTTGCCGAGAGGAGGTGAATTAAATGGCAAAAAAGAAAAAGAAAGTAGCTAAAAAGAGAAAAGTAGTAAAGAAAAAGAAAAAAGGTGGTCGCAAAAAAAAGAGATAATCGTATCTCTTTGCGATAGAAAAAGAAAGAAGGGGCGATATCGATGTCGCGCCTTCTTTCTTTTTCGTTTTGATTAATTTTAGCGGTCTACTCTGGTAATAAAAGAATATTCACCATTCTGGACGGCTATATTGCTCCCATTAAGTTTCAGTTCCAGAATATTAAGGTACATGCCATTTTCTTTAGGAGATTTTAAAGTAAATTGAAACATGCCGATTTCTCCTGGTTTTACTTCTTTTTCTTTTAAAATAAACTGCCCGGAAACGCTTTTCCAGGAGCTATCCCGGAATAGGCTT
This sequence comes from Candidatus Kerfeldbacteria bacterium CG_4_10_14_0_8_um_filter_42_10, assembly GCA_002784945.1. Classification (GTDB taxonomy): domain Bacteria; phylum Patescibacteriota; class Patescibacteriia; order UM-FILTER-42-10; family UM-FILTER-42-10; genus UM-FILTER-42-10. The sequence continues at coordinate 4,686 of PFMD01000080.1, read as the reverse complement.
GCTTTCTTATCTAAGTCATAAACATTAAGCACTATATTACTATTCCAAGTGCCAATACCGGTGTTTTTGAATTTAACCACTACTGGTATTTTCCAATAATTCAGAGCGGCTAAAGGAATATTATGAGAAATTAATTTTGCCTGGTATGGCGAATCTATTCGAGTAATGGAAAAATTATTCTCTTGAATTATTTCATCATCGCCAGTTAAGCGGTAGATATTTTTAAAGACTCCCAGTTTCTCTGGCGCTTTAAGTTTAAAAGTGAAAGTCGCTACTTCATTTGCTTTAACCTCTGCTTCTTTGAAATTTATCTGACCGTATGGATCTTTCCAGCTGGGATTATATAGCCGACTGACTTGACCATTAAGATCGTAGACGTTTAATTTTATTTTCCCTTTTTCCCAGGCATTGGTTCCTTTATTTCTAAATTTCATCGTCACTGTCTGAGTATCGTTAATAAACATTGCCTGATTGATACTGCGGCTTTCCAGCTTGGCCGCATAAGGCAAATTCGTAATTTCTATCTTTATTCGAAATTCAGATTTTTTTTGAATCTTATCACCAAAGGCAAGCGAGAAGCTTTCAAATGCTTCTAACAGATCAGTAGGAGCTTTTAAGTCAAAAGTAAATCTTCCTGTTTCACCCGGTGCCACATTAGGTGAATCCAAATAAGCCGCGATTGATTCCGATTTCCAGCTGGATGCTTTTAAAACTGAGGGAACGTCTTTAACAATAATAACAGGTTGATTGATTCCATAATTATGCCAGGTTATATTTCCATCATTTTTAAATTCCACCCAAAACTGCTTTTCTTCGCCGGCAGCTATCGTCAGCAACTGCTTGCTTTGCCGGACATAAGTCGCTTTAATGATGGGGTCCGCAATTCCATTGAGAGCATTATACTTTTGTTGGGCTAAATCGCGCATTGTTTCCAGCTTCTGGTACAAGTTTGCTCCCGGACAAGCGGTGCAGTCTAAATCCTTATGGCCAACTATATTGGGATAAGTATTATCAATTAGGAATTTTTCTCCTTGGGGTTCAATGCCAAACTCTTTTCCTTTCATGGCGATTAAATCGGTTAAGGCATTCTTCACCTGGCTATTTAAGGTCAAGTTATCTTCGTAGTTTCCTAGAACAGCGATGCCGATTGTTCCTTTGTTAAAATCAGCCTCGTATTGCTCGCCGCCAAAGCGAGACCGAGCGCAGGTTTTGTTGCGATACACATGCGCTCCAATTACTCCATCGCCGCCGGAACGGCCCTCGTAAATATTACCGTTTTGATCAATCAAATAATTATAGCCAATATCGCCCCATCCTAAGACGGTCGAATGCCAATAATAAATTCCCCGTACTGCCCCGGCCGGATCATTACCCCCGGTGCTGCCCGCGGTGTGGTGGATTACGAATTTTTCCGGTGTTTGGTGAGTAGTCGGCCAAATTTCGGCACCCGAACCGCTGAAACGCCAATCTTCATCCGCCTCCCATTCGGAACGGGAAATAATATTCAGAGTATCCGCCGCTTTCGCTTTAGAAAAAAGAAGGTTGAAAATATTCCAATTCTTAAAATTGTCTCTGGATTTTCCCAAATAGATTAATTTAATTTTTTCTATTCCGACGGAAGAATCTACCTTATACTGCAACTCTGTTCCTTGGTCAGCCGTAATTGGATCCGCCGAGTAATACCAGCCGTCTTTTTCAATGAGGGATTCGATCTGATTCCACTTGCTCCAGCCGTTGGAATCGTGGTAACGGAGCGTGATTACATTAGTTTCCGCGCCTTGCCAAGCAATACCAAAACCATTAAATTTGAAATCGGTTTTTAGAATAGGAGATAAATATTCACTGTCCGTTGCCATTATTGCGTTATTTTGAATCTCCCCTTGTTCTATTTTCTCTTTTCCTAAGGCTGCCCCTTGGGAGCACAAAAAAACAGCTGTTAATAAAACAACTGCTCCGACAGTAAACCCCGTTAGAAAGGACGAGGGATGTGTTCTGTTATTTTTAAAAGGAATTAAAACGTTTGTTTTACCTCTTTCTAACGGGGTAAAAAAATTGGTTGGTTTAAGACCGTATTTCATTATGTTTTTATTTTTGTTTTTGTATTTTAATTATAGCGCATTTTTTCAGTTTTGTCCACTTAAAAAGAAAAGGTCTGGTTTTTGCTTCAAGCAAACTCCAGACCAAGAACAATGTTTTACTTATTCAAGTTTCTGTTTAACGAACTGAATCCGTTGACCCACGGTTTGAGTTCCGATAGCTACGATCGCCAATATAGCGAAGGGCATTATTTTTATTCCTAACGCGGCACCGACTAAAAGCAGGACGAAACGGGGCGCCCGCGTCATGAATCCAACTTCACAATGGATGTTGAACTCCAATGCTCTGGCTCGAGCATAACTGATCAGCATACCGACAATCAGTCCCATTAATGCTAGAATCGCTATCAAGTGATGCTGGCTAGTTAGGTAATAGTAAGCCAAGCCTAGCATTATTACGATGTCGGATACTCGATCCGCCAGTGAATCCAGAAATGCTCCGAATTTGGAAGAATCACCGATTTTCCGAGCCAGATCACCATCGGTCATATCGCAAAAACCGCTGACCAAGAGCAACCAGAAAGCATGGTTGAAAATTCCTTGGGAAAATAATACTGAGGCGGCAATCGCGAACAAAACGCCACAAAAGGTTACGGCGCAAGGAGAAATTCCGATCGTTTTTCCTAACCAAACGGTTGGCACGGTAAGTTTCTTTTGCAATCTCTTGAGTAGTGGCTGAAGTTCACTGATAGAAACCATGTGCGACTCCCTTGTTTAGACTAACTAACTATTATTTATGAATAGTTTAACAAGGAACAAGCATATCTCTTAATATAAAGAAATCAGAATTGTATCCTGAAAAAAATGATTTGTCAAATAATAACTATTACTTGCGTTCTTGAACTCGGGGCGCAATTGCCATTAATCCAACGACTAGCCATAAAAATACGGATAAATCATTTTTAAAATAAAAAGGGTCGTGGAATCGGATTCCACGACCGGCTTGAATTGATATGTACGTTCAGATTAGTACGCCTTGGCGAAAATCACCCGTGATTCCGATTTCTTTCCGCAAAACACGCACTGGCCTTCTTCTTTCGGCTGGCCGAAAGGCAGGCACCGGATAGTCGCTTTGGTTTTTTCGCTGATTTGCGTTTCGCAATCCGCACTTCCGCACCAGTGTGCCGTTATGAAACCGCCATTTTCTTCCAGTACTCGCTGGAATTCTTCCCAGCTGTCAACACTGAAAGTCCGTTCATCACGGTACTTTTTAGCGCGGGTGAAAAGATTCTTCTGGATCTCATCAAGCAGGCCATTTACGAAAGGCGCGATCTCGGCAAAATTCTTGTGCGCTTTTTCGCCGGTATCCCTGCGGACAACCACCGCTGTATCATTAGCCAGGTCGCGGGGGCCAATTTCTATCCGCACGGGAACGCCTTTCTTTTCCCATTCGAACGATTTCGGTCCCAAACGGCCCTCTTGGCGGTCAATCACCGTTTCTATTCCGGCATCATTCAGATTCCGCGCAAGCTCTTCGGCCTTGGTCATCACTGATTGCTTGCTGTCAGCGTTGTTCCAAACCGGCAATATGGCCACTTTAACCGAAGCGATTTTGGGAGGAATAACCATGCCTTTGTCGTCAGCGTGAACCATGACCAGCGCGCCGATGATCCGGGTGCTTAAGCCCCAGCTGGTCTGATGGACGAATTCTTCGGCACCCGCGGAATTGAGGAACTTGACGTTAAACGCCTTGGCGAAATTCTGGCCAAGCAGGTGCGAAGTGCCGGCCTGCAAAGCCTTGCCATCCTGCATCATTGCTTCAATGCAGGTAGTGAAAACCGCTCCGGCGAACTTTTCCGATTCCGACTTTTTTCCGCAAATCACCGGTATCGCCAGATAATCTTCAACGAAACGGCGGTACACCTCCAGCATCTGCAAGGTAAAGTCGGACGCTTCATCATTCGTCGCGTGGGCGGTATGGCCTTCTTGCCACAAGAATTCAGTGGTCCGCAGAAAAGGCCTGGTGCGCATTTCCCAGCGGACGATGTTCGCCCACTGATTGATCAGCAAGGGCAGATCGCGGTGCGACTTGATCCAGTCGGCAAAGGTGCTGTACATGATTGTTTCCGAAGTCGGCCGGATAATTAGCGGCTCTTCCAAAGGGGACGCGGGAACCAGTTTGCCGTTTTCTAATTGCAGCCGGTGGTGGGTAACCACGGCGCATTCTTTGGCGAATCCGGCTACGTGTTCCGCTTCTCTTTCCAGAAAACTAATCGGAATGAAAAGGGGGAAGTAAGCGTTTTGCACGTTCTTTTCCCGAAACATTCCGTTCAACACGCGCTGGATGTTTTCCCAGATGGCGTATCCGTTGGGCTTAATTACCATACATCCCCTGACAGGAGAATTGCATGATAATTCCGCCGCGGCGATCACATCCAAATACCATTGGGAATAATCAGTGGCGCGAGGAGTGATTGCTCGAGTATTCATAACAGGGCCCTCCGAATTTATCTTTTTCTCTTTTTTAACGAGCTGATGTTGTTTATGCATATTCATTGGAATAGCTTATGATTATAAGATATGCCGTGATTCTTGTCAATGAATCAAGGTAATGTGTACATACATTTTGCACTTTTAGGTAAGCTAAGGG
>PFMD01000019.1:472-1082 GCA_002784945.1 Candidatus Kerfeldbacteria bacterium CG_4_10_14_0_8_um_filter_42_10 | reverse complement strand
ATTCCTCGAATATTATCATGATAGTCTGGATCGCCGTCTATACTAATTGACACTTTGCCTCTATTTCTGATAAGGGATTCAATTTTGTCATTTGGAAGAAGACGTGGATTATTTAATGAAAAACCAGATGTGCTAGTAGATAATGCAATTCCCGCACTCCCAAGCTGATCTAAAGATTCCCAAAAATATGGATTTACAAAAGGCTCTCCCCCCCCCAATTTTACCTGTAATACACCCATCTGAATTAGCTGATCGTTGATTTTGCGTGTTTTCTCTTGAGAAAGAGAAGGTAAACTTTGTTTTTGTTCTTTTGAAGTTGCTACTCCAGCTAAACAAAAAGAACAATTTAAAGGACACGACAAAGAAGGATCAAAAAATACTTTTACTGGCGCTGAAAATGCATTTTCTACTGGATGATTTTCAATAACTCGTGTATCTGATGCAATCTGAAGCATATTCATATCCTTAACTAAAGTCAATTTTCCCATAGTATCTATACCGATGCCATTTATTCCGGCATAACCATGCTCCCTACGCACAATTGTTAGGTGATTAGATTGAGCTAATATTTCTTTTGGTTTGGTCTCAGGTTTCATAATATTATATTGAC
>PFMD01000019.1:0-390 GCA_002784945.1 Candidatus Kerfeldbacteria bacterium CG_4_10_14_0_8_um_filter_42_10 | reverse complement strand
GGCGCCTGTTCAAAAGATTTGTTTAATCACCGACCCCGATGTTGCGGTTTTGAGAGAGGAGCGAAGAAAAAATGTTAGCTCTAATATCTTTGACGACTTTTTGACTAGCCTAAAGGTGGGGGATTATGTTGTTCACGCAGATCATGGAATTGCTAAATTTTTAGGATTAGATCAAAAAACTGTTGATGATGTGACCAAGGAGTATTTAAAGCTTGGTTATGCGGAAAATGATAAATTGTTTATTCCTATTGATCAGGCGGATAAGGTTAATAAATATATTGGTTCCGAGGAGTTGATGCCAAAACTAACAAGGTTGGGCAGCGCAGAGTGGAACACCATAACAAGTAAGGTTAAAAAAGAGACACAGCGAATAGCGAAAGAATTATTAAA
>PFMD01000052.1:25389-46292 GCA_002784945.1 Candidatus Kerfeldbacteria bacterium CG_4_10_14_0_8_um_filter_42_10 | reverse complement strand
AAGGTCGAGGTCCCTTCGTTCTAATTTATTATGAAGCGTGTTTAAACAAAGACGATGCTTTTGCCAGAGAAAGATACCTAAAATCAGGCATGGGCCCCGTTAGAAATTTAAATGATTTCTGTTGATAATTTCTAACGGGGTGGGTAAAAGATATCTAAAAAATCGTCTAAAGCGCTTCCTTTCTCTAACGGGATGAAAGTAGCCTTTTTCACCAATAATTACCTTCCCCGAATCAGCGGCGTCGCTAATTCCGTGGAACTGCTTAGAAAATCTCTGGAAGAATTAGGGGTTAAAGTATTTGTTTTTGCGCCAAGCTATGAAATTGACGATTATCCTTCTAATCAGGAACGAATTATTAGAATCCGTTCCTTGCGATTTTGGTGGTTGAAGCGGTTTGCGCTTCCGCTGCCTTTTTTTAACATCCGAAAAATAAATCGGGCCTTAGCTTGCATTCGGCCGGACATTATCCATTTTCACCAGCCCTTTTTACTGGGCCGATTGGCTTTGAAACGGGCGACTAAATCCCAGGTGCCCGTGGTATTTACTTACCATTCCCTTTATGAGGAGTATGTTCACTATTTTCCCTTTAATCAAAAAGTGGGCCGGAAAATGGCGAATCACTATACTTTAGACAGCGCAAATAGAAGTAATCTGGTAATATGCCCTACGGAATTGGTCGCCGCGCATTTAAGAAAAAAGGGGGTAAAAAAAGAAATAACGGTAATGCCCACCGGAATAGATTTTAATCACTACAATCAACGTTTTACCAAAGACCAATTGAATGATTTTAAAAAAGCAATCGGCATCGCCTCTGACAAAAAAATCTTGCTTTATGTCGGCCGGATGGTCAAAGAAAAGAATATCCAATTTATGTTAGAGGCATTAGAAAAAATTCTTAAGGCCAGAAAAGACATCATATTGATTATGGTAGGCGAAGGAACTATTTTGAATTCCTGTCGCCGGCTTGCTCAAAAATTAAGAATTAATGATCAAATAATTTGGACAAGCGCTCAACCGCCGGAAAAACTCCCTTGGTTTTATCAAATTGCTGATTTATTTCTTTTTCCCTCTAAAACCGATACCCAGGCAATTGTGCTTTACGAAGCGTTGGCCAGCGGTTTGCCGGTAGTAGCAGTTAATTCTTTAGCCAGCAAAGCGATCATTGAAAACGGTCACAATGGCTTTTTAACCGGTGTTAATTTAGAGGAATTTTCTAAGGCGGTAATTGATAATTTGTCTTTTAAACAAAAAAAACTAATTTTTCTAGAACAAAAAAAATACGCTCCGGCCGAAATTGCCCGTGCCGTTCGCCAACTTTATCAAAAAGTAATTTCAGAAAATTCCGTGGCAAAAAAGGATTACTCGCTAATTTATGAAACAAATGAATCGATCTAGTATTAAAGCGAATCCTTTTTTAACAATGAATATTTTTCCGCACCTGATCACTTTTTTCCGATTGATGTTGGGCTGGCCGCTGGTTTTAGCCCTTCAAGTAAAGAATTACGGAATATTCATTGTTGGGATAGCGTTTTTTTTCCTGCTGGATAACTTAGACGGATATCTTGCCAGAAAACTCCAAGCGGAGAGTAATTTCGGCAGACTATTTGATTCCTTTGTTGATAAAGCAGTTTTTTTAGTGGTAATAATCTCCGCCTTTTATTTTCAACTTGTTCCCCTTTATCTTTTTGCAATTGTCTTATTGATTAATGCCGTTCAACTGCTGTTTTCCGCTGGGATCGTCTTTTCTGATGAAAGAAAAAAACTACCCAGGACGTATTTACCATTATTAGGAGGCGGTATTTTTGTCTTAAGCCTGTTCTTAAAGGGAATTTTCGCTGATTTAGCTTATGGACTGTTGGTCGTTCTTTATTTGAATCATCTTTATTATTACGGAAAACAGATCTGGTTAATGAAGGCGGATGAATCCATAATTGTTAAGAGAATCCGTAAGCTAAAAGAAACGGCAGTAAAAAATCTTGTCCTGAAAAAAATATTCCAATACGTTTTTTTGAAACTGAAAAGAAGAAACGAACTTAATTCGCACCCGGTTAAAATAGCAACGGCCGCCAATTTAGTCACCATTACTCGTTTATTGCTTATTCCTCTGATAATCTATTACTATTGGCAGCAAGTAACCGCCCTTTGGATTATTCTTTTGGTAATTTTTGTAGGAGCGGATTTTTTAGATGGAGCATTGGCACGGCGTTTTAACCAAGCGAGCCGTATCGGAAAAATAATGGATGCCGTTGTCGACAAACTGCTTTTCTCCGCTTTTATCTTGGTTTGGCTGTTTCAGGAACTGTTGCCCGTTTGGCTGTTTTGGTTTTTGGTAATGCGGGTGTTGCTTGTTCTGGGCATGGCCGGGTTGATCTGGATTACCATAAAAAAACCATTGCCCGTATCCTATTTTAGCTTTATTTCCGTCCTCTCCCTTATTTTTTTCATCTATTGGCAAAACAGTTTTTGGCTTTACTCAACCGTTTTATTTACCTGGCAGCTCATAGTTAATTATTGGCGCCAAGGGGTACTTAACTTGATAAATAACAAAACAGTCGTATAATAGTATAGGTTATTTAAGAATTAGAATAAGCAAAATCAAAAAAATGACAGATTCCAACGAAAAGTCTTTCCGAAAATATCTCATCGTAGCAATAATAGTAAGCTTTTTAATTGGCGGCCTTTCCGGAGCGTTTTTTGGAATCATCGGAACAAGCGTAATCGGCCCCCAATTTAAGGATTTATTAGGACTCCCCGCTACTACCAACAGCAGCGATAATGCCAGCACTATTAAAAGCGTAACTGTGAAAGAGGAATCGGCCACAGTGGATGTTGTGAATAAAGTCAGCCCGGCCGTGGTTAGCATAGTGGCTACGCAGGATCTGAGTAAGATATACCAACAGAACAGTCTTAATCCATTTAATGATTTTTTTGGATTCGGTCAGCCTAATCAGCAGCCGTCGGGGAAGCAAGAAGTATCCAGCGGGACCGGTTTTATTATCTCTGCTGACGGAATGATTTTAACTAATAAGCACGTTGTTTCCATTGCGGATGCGCAGTATTCCGTGCTGACCAATGATGGCAACCGCTACGATGCGACCATAGTAGCAACCGATCCATTAAACGACGTTGCCGTATTGGATATTGATGCCAAAAATCTTTCCATGGTGGAGTTCGGAAATTCTGACGCGGTTCAAATTGGGCAAACCGTAATCGCCATCGGAAATAGTTTAGGGGAATACAACAATACAGTCACCAAGGGAGTGGTAAGTGGAATTGACCGAACTATCACGGCGAGCGGGCAGAATTCCAGCGAGACCTTAGAAGGAGTGATTCAAACCGATGCATCGATCAATCCGGGCAATTCCGGCGGTCCTCTATTGAATCTGGATTCCAAAGTAATCGGAATCAATACGGCCATTGACAGCCAGGGCGAATCAATCGGCTTTGCCATTCCGATCAACGAGGTGAAAACCGTGGTAGATAGTATTAACAAATACGGCAAAATAGTAAGGCCCATTTTAGGGGTCCGTTACGTTCTTGTTACGCCGGCGCTAAAAGAACAGAATAATCTTAGCGTTGATTATGGAGCATTGGTGATTAAAGGTCAGTCGGGAGAATTGGCAGTTGTTCCCGGAAGCGCCGCGGATAAGGCAGGGATTGAAGAAAATGACATCATTCTGGAAATAAACGGTCAAAAAATAGACCAAAATCATAGTTTGGCGGGATTAATCAGAAAATATAATCCGGGTGATGCCATTACTTTAAAAGTGCTTCATGACGGAAACGAGAAGACTATTCAGGCTACTTTAACGGAATATAGTGAATAAGCTGATTACTGGTGTACGAGAATTAAAAAGCGCGATTCTCAGCCTTGACTAGACGTCGAGTCTAGGCGGGGCGAATCGCGCTTTCTATCATTTTTAGATTAATTTGCCAAGAGCTCCATCCATTGCTAAACTAATTAATATGCGCGAAGTCATTGAGGAGATTATCAAACTGAAGGAAAAAATTTCCAAAATATGGAGGTTTCTTTGACCTTGCCAAATTAAAATCCCAGATTAAGACCCTTGAGACTGAAATGAATCAGCCCGAATTCTGGAAAGACCAGTTTCGAGCCAAAGAAGTCAGCCAGAAGCTGGATGATTTAAAAAAAGAAGTGGCGACTTGGGAAAAACTACGGCAGGAAGCGGAGGAACTATTAGAAATCGCTCAATTGGACCAGGCGGACCAGGATGTTAATTTAAGGAAGGAAGCCGAGGTTAAACTCCAAGAGCTCCAAAAACAGTACGAGCAACTGGAGTTTTTTACTTTGTTGAACGAGGAGTATGATCGGAATGACGCTATTTTCTCGATTCACGCCGGCACCGGCGGAGTGGACGCGCAGGATTGGGCCGCCATGCTTTTAAGAATGTATCTCCGCTTTTGTGAAAAAAAAGGATTTAAAACCAAAATTGTGCAAGAAAGCCGCGGGCAGGAAGCCGGAATAAAAAGCGTCACGGCGCTGGTTCAAGGAGCCTGGGCTTATGGTTACTTGAAAGCCGAGGCGGGCGTGCACCGGCTGGTCCGTATTTCTCCCTTTGACGCCGAAAAAATGCGGCACACTTCTTTCGCTCTGCTGGAAGTATTGCCCGATTTGGGAGATTTAAAGGGCATTGAGCTTAAAGAAGAAGATTTGAAAATAGATACTTTTCGCTCTTCCGGCCACGGCGGCCAGAGCGTTAACACCACTGATTCAGCGGTGAGGATAACTCATCAGCCCACTGGAATAACGGTATCCTGCCAAAATGAACGTTCCCAGCTCCAAAACAAGGAGTTCGCCCTAAAGATATTAAAGAGCAAGCTCCATCAATTAATGCTTTCCCAACGCAAAGAAAAACAGAATCAATTGAGAGGAGAAGCGATTTCCGCCGAATGGGGCAATCAGATTCGTTCTTACGTTCTACATCCTTATAAAATGGTAAAGGACCATCGAACGAAATATGAAGTGAAAAACCCAGAAAAAGTGCTTAATGGAGAAATTGATGAATTTATCGAAGCTTTTTTGAAGAAGGGGATTAGAAAATAGGAAATTAGCTGGTAGCTTGTTAGCTTTTTAGGGAAATAGTATTTATTTAATATCTTATCGCCATAACCTAAAAAGCTAACAAGCTAATTCCTAAAAATATGTGCGGAATAGTAGGCTATGTAGGAAAAAGACCGGCTCAATCTATCCTATTGGACGGATTGAAAAAATTAGAATACCGCGGATACGATTCCGCCGGGATTGTTGTTTGTGATAAAGGCCAGCTTCATCTGGAAAAAACATTAGGCAAGATAGAAAATCTGGAAAGAGCTATAAAAAACAAAAATTGGCAGAGTACTTTAGGAATGGCTCATACCCGCTGGGCGACCCACGGAAAACCGTCTGATCGCAACGCTCATCCGCACACTGATTGCAAGGGGGAGCTGGTCATTGTTCATAACGGAATAATTGAAAATTACCAAAAGCTGAAACAAGCACTTCAGAAAAAGGGGCATCAGTTCAAATCAGAAACCGATTCCGAAGTGATTGCTCATCTAATTGAAGAAAATTACCGCGGCGATCTGGGCGCGGCGGTCCGCCAGTCGCTTTCCCGGCTAGAAGGAACTTACGGTATAGCGGTGATCCATGTTAAACATCCGGACGTTTTAATTGCTGCCCGCAAAGGAAGCCCCGTAGTAATTGGGTTGAAAGAGAATGAACACTTTGTTGCTTCCGATGTTACCCCGTTAGTTAGCCATACCAAAGATGTAATTTACCTAGAAGACGGAGAAATAGCTGAAATTACTCCCTCCAGTTATCATATTTCCACAATTAATAACGAAAAGAGAGAACCGGCCATAAACCACGTGGAATGGGAAATTGCCGAAGCGGAAAAGCAAGGATACGATCATTATATGCTGAAGGAGATTTTTGAAGAACCGGATGCCGCGCGAAACGCCATGCTGGGCCGGGTAATTCCCGAAGAAGGACTGGCTCATTTAGGCGGTTTAAACATGAATGATGACGAGATGCGCGAGGTGAAGCGTATCGTAATCGTCGCCTGCGGATCCGCCCTTTATGCCGCTCGGGCAGGGGAATACATGATTGAAAAATACGCCGATATTCCGGTAGAAGTGGAATACGCCTCCGAATTCCGTTATCGCGATCCGGTAATCGATCAGGGGACTTTGGTATTTGCCATCAGTCAATCTGGCGAAACGGCCGATACTTTGGCGGCGATGAAAGAAGCCAAGCGCAAAGGAGCGCGGGTATTGGGGATTGTGAATGTCGTTGGTTCCACTATTGCCCGGGAATCGGATGGCGGCACCTACATTCATGCCGGTCCCGAAATCGGAGTGGCCTCTACTAAGGCGTTTACCGGTCAATTAACAATCTTGGCGATTCTGGCTCTGCAGTTTGGGAGATTAAAAAACATGCCCTTTTCTACCGGCCAAAAGTTGGTTAAGGAATTAAAAACTATCCCGCAGAAAATAGAATCAATCCTGGAGCAAGATAAAGCCATTAAACAGTTGGCGGAAAGTTACGCTCAATACAAGAATTTCTTTTTCTTGGGGAGAGGAGCAAACTATCCTATTGCTTTAGAGGGCGCCTTGAAGTTAAAAGAAGTGTCTTATGTGCATGCTGAGGCTTATCCTATGGCCGAACTGAAGCACGGTCCGATCGCTCTCATTGACCGAAATTTTCCTTCTTTCGTTATTGTTCCTAAAGACAGTTATTATGAAAAGAACATCAGTAATGTGCAAGAAATCAAAGCGCGGGATGGCCGAATGATTGCCGTTGCTACCAAAGGGGATTCTAACATCAGTAATTTAGTGGATGAGGTGATTTATGTTCCCAAGACGCTGGATCTGTTGATTCCGCTTCTGACCGTAGTCCCGTTGCATTTATTCGCTTATCATCTGGCCGTGGCTTTAAAAAGAGATGTCGATAAACCGCGTAATTTGGCTAAGTCGGTTACTGTCGAATAATTGTTACATTGTTGTATTGTTATATTGTTAAATGGCTATTATGTAAAAAACAATAAAACCATAAATAACTTGACCTAAATAACCAAAAGAGCTAAAGTAACGATAGGCGTCCTCAATACATGGGGACTTTTTTAATGGGAAAATCTAGAATTTTTTTACTCCTCCTCCTTAGCTTTATTTTAGGAGTAGGGGTAGCTTCTTTTATTGTTCCAATTAGCGCCTTTGTTTTGTTTACGTTGCTGATTGGCTTATTAGCCGTTCTGGTAACTGGATTTAGAAATCCTAAACTAAGATTAATTGGCTTTCTAGGAATCGGATTTATCTTAGGCTTGGAGCGCTATTTCATTTCTAATCCGGTAATCAATCCAAATCATATTTCTTTTTATAATGGTCAAAAGGTAAGTTTCATTGGAGTGGTAAATGCCGAAGTAGATGTTAGAAAAAATCATCAAAATTTAACCATAAAGGCGGCTAAAATAAAAAAACCCACAGAACAGAAGGTTGCCGAGGGAAAAATTCTAATCAACACTGCTCTTTATCCCGAATACCATTATGGTGATCAGTTGCAGCTGGAGTGCTTTTTAGAAAAGCCAACATTAATCGAGGATTTTGCTTATGATCAATACCTGGCCCGTTTTGGCATTTATTCTGTTTGTTATCGTCCCAAAATAGAAATTTTAGCCAGTAGTCAAGGATTAACGGTATTAGCTCGACTTTATCAGCTGAAAAATGATTTTTTAAGAAAAATTAATCAGACCTTGCCCGAGCCCCAAGCCTCTTTTTTAGCAGGATTATTACTGGGAGTAAAAAAGGGAATCCCGGAAGAAATCATGGAAGATTTTAGCCGTACGGGAACAACTCACATAGTGGCGATTTCGGGATACAACATTACCATCATCGGCGTTTTAATGCTGGCCTTGTGTATTAATGTCGGTATCTCTAGAAAGAAATCTTTTTATCTGGTATTAATGGCTTTGTTATTCTTTGTCCTTGTTACGGGAGCGCAATCATCAGTAGTGAGAGCCGCGGTTATGGGCGGCTTATTATTAATCGCTAAACAACTGGGCCGATTATCGCGAATCACTAATGCTTTGGTATTGGCGGCAACACTAATGCTATTAATTAATCCTAAAATATTGATATTTGACGCCGGCTTTCAACTTTCCTTTTTAGCCACTATGGGATTGGTTTATCTTTCTCCTTTGATCGAAAAATTATTTAAGTGGTTGCCGGAATATTTTCAGATAAGGGAATCTTTTTTGGCGACAATGTCCGCGACCATTTTTACTTTGCCTTTGATTCTTTATCAATTCGGCCGGTTATCGATAGTGGCCGCTATCGTTAATATTTTGATTCTGCCGGTGATTCCGCTGGCAATGGGAACGGGATTCTTAGCCGGTTTACTCTCTTTTATTTGGGAACCTTTGGGTCAAATATTCGGTTGGATAGTTTGGTTATTGTTGGCTTATATAATTAAAGTAGTGGAAATTTTTTCTGGCTTTCCCTTTGCTTCAGTTGATTTCTCCAGCATTTCTTGGATAATTTTGGTGTTTGGTTATTCTTTACTTCTAGCAGTAATAATTTTTTGGAAAAAACAAAACCGTTCCCAAGATACGGGAACGGTATCCAATTAATGGAATGATTGTTTCTTGAAAATTACTCCTTCATCCCGTTAGAAGCCGCAATCGCTTTGCAGGACAGATGAATCAATACTAAAAGATTAAAATAGAAATTTAATATTAACTTGTGCGGATCGTATTTGATCGTAATAGACTTCTAACGGGATGGATGCTTAAATGAATAGCGAATACGGGGTTTAATGCCCCATGTTAGCCCCGTTTAGAAACTTATTTCTAACGGGGTTAGCTTCTAACGGGATTCATTTTGAATTCTTCTTTCCCTTCGTAAATCTTGAATGCTTCTTCCACAGTGGCATCGTTATAAGTAATGGCTGATAAGGCATTAGTCATGTTAATTGCTTCTTTAAGGGATTTTTGATGGACGTTTCGGCCCGTTGCAGTCCCGCGGCATCCCCCAACGTGAATGACATCATGCATTTGTTTTAAAAATTCAATCGGAGCGATTGAAGACCCGCCCGAAATAATTACTCCGGTTCGGCCGGCGGCCTGGGTGGCTTCTTTTAAGGATTCACTGGGATCTCCTCCCGTTGGTTTGGGATAATTGATCTTAACAAAGTCAGCGCCTAAAGTCAGTGCTAGTCCTGCCGCCCCAGCGATCAAGTGAGGATCTTTTTCGTTCGGTACGGCCTTTCCGCGCGGATAACTCCAAATAATGGAAATCAAACCATGCATGTGCGCCTCAGTAATTAAGGTAGCGGCTTCCTGGAGCATAATATCTTCATATTCGCTTCCCGAATAAACGGTAAAACCCACTCCGACAATATCCAAACCAGAATTCTCTTTAAGTTCGATTACCTGGTGAAAATCAAGCCATTGTCGGCTCAAGGGATCTTTTTGCTCGGTTTCTACAAGGTGTGTTTTGGAGTTTAGTTTTACCAAATAAGGGATTTTAGGATAACTTAATCCATATTTCGTAATCATGCCGTATTGAGTGGCGAACAAACCAATAGTGCCTCCTGAAGCGATTCGAAAAAGATGCTCGGGGTCGTTATCCTCCGGCGCAATGTCTTTGCCGCAGAAATCATCATTAAGATGCTCTACTTTCTGGTCACCGGCCATTGCCATCAGTCGCCCCGTTCCCTTGGTTACTTTAAGGAAATTATCAACATATATTTTTTGAGCCTGAGTGGGAATGTTGGCCGGAATCAAAACATCACTTGGTGTTAGTTTTTTGAGCTTTGACATGGTGGTTCTTAAATAATAATTAATTATTATTTTTTTGCGTAAGTTTCTTCAATCATTTTTACGTCGTTCTTACTGCCAATAAACAGCGGCGTTCTCTGATGAATGTCGGTTGGTTTAATATCCAGAACATTCTGTTTTCCGTCGGAAGCGCTTCCTCCCGCTTGCTCGATAATGAGTGCCAGCGGCGCGCCTTCGTATAATAGTCTCAATTTTCCTTCCGGCCTTTCCGATGTGGGAGGATTAAGATGAACGCCGCCTGTTAAAAGATTGCGATGAAAATCGGCCACCAAAGACCCGATGTGCCTTCCGGAATATTGTCCTTTGAAATGGCTGACAATCTTCTTAGTGGCATCATCCCAAAGGTGATAATATCCTTCATTGACACTGAAATACTTTGACTTTTTTGGAATGGTAATATTTTTTTCGGTAAGGATAAATTCGCCAATAGTGGGATCGAGGGTAAAACTATGCACTCCCTTGCCGGTTGTGTAGACGAACATAGTGGACGATCCATAAATAACGTAGCCGGCGGCCACCTGATTTTTGCCTTTCTGGAGGAAATCGGAAACATCAGCGTCCGCTCCTTTGGAGATTTTATGGTAAATGGCGAAGATACTGCCAACGCTGACGTTGACGTTAATATTGGAAGATCCGTCCAAAGGATCAAAAATAAGGATGTACTTTCCTTTATGATAGCCTGGGGGAACGGGAATAATGTCGTCTTTTTCTTCCGAAGCTAGCCCCGAGATGTGGCCGGTATGCAGCAGTATTTTTTCGAAAACTTCTTGGGCATACACGTCTAACTTCTGCACTTCATCCTGGTGGATGTTCTTTTTTCCGATTGATCCCAAGATGTCAATCAAACCCGCTTTGTTTACCTCACGAGAGATTATTTTCGCGGCGAAGATGATATCCAATAGCAAATTGGTCAGTTCTCCGTAAGCTTCAGGATAAGCCTTTTGCTCTTCCAGAATAAACCTAGTTAGATTCATTACATCTTTCATTGTTTTTAGGACAATGTTTAGTTCAAGGTAATTATATCAAATTATTATCAAAAACATCAAATGAAAAAGCAAGTAAAATTAATTTTAGTTTTAGTAACCCTGTTCGCAATCTTAGCAGCAATCGTTGTATTTAATATCCAAGATAAGGAATTAAAGGTGTACTTTTTAGATGTTGGGCAAGGCGATTCTATTTTAATCCGAACTCCTAATCATCAAGACATTTTAATCGACGGCGGTCCAGATAGCGATGTAGTAAATAAAATCGGCCAGCACCTTCCTTTTTATGACCGCGATATTGAACTAATGATTCTTACCCATGCCCACTCTGATCATCTGGTGGGATTAATTGAAGTACTAAAGCGCTATCAGGTTGATCAAATATTGTATTCAGGAAAGGTTGATTACCAATCGAGCGATTACCTTGCCTGGCTGGACATTATTAGAAAAAAAACGATTCCTTTACGATCGGTAAAATGTTGCGAGCAAATTTCCTTAGGAGAAAATCTGAACTTGGATATTTTGTATCCTTATGAAGATTTTTCCGGCAAGAAAATAGAAGATCTAAATGATACTTCAATTGTTGCCCAATTAATATTTCAGAACAAGCAGTTTCTGTTTACCGGGGATGCTCCGGTAAAAGTAGAAAAAAAATTAATTGACCAAAATTTAAATTTAGAATCGCAGGTCTTAAAAGTAGGACATCATGGTAGTAAATATTCTTCCAGTTCGGAATTTTTGAAATTGGTTGATCCCCAATACGCCATTATTCAATCCGGCAAAGACAATAAGTTTGGCCATCCTCATTTTAAGACCTTGAATAACTTAAGTAAACAGGGAATTGAAATTTTAAGAAATGACCAATGCGGAACAATCTGGTTCAAAACGGATGGTGAAGAATTGAAAGTTAAAAGTGAAAAGTGCCAACAATTATGAAAAAATACAATATTCCAGGGCAAATTCATTTTGTGACTATAAAAACATACAAAAATAGGACGTTTTTCAAGGATTCAAATTGTTGTAATATTTTGTTAAATGAAATTAGTTTTTACAATAATAAACTGAATTTTAGATTTTTTGGTTACGTTATAATGCCAAATCATGCGCATCTATTAATTGAACCAAATGATGCAATTAATATTTCAAAAATCATTCAATGCATTAAAACCGTAAGCGCCAAAAAAGTTAAAAGATATTTTTTCTTTGACCATTCCACGGGTAGCTGGGACGACGTCGTCCCAGCTACCCGAAGGGAAAAAACTTTCCATCTTTGGCAACCTAATTTTTTTGATTTTAATGTTTATACCGAAAGTAAATTCATTGAAAAATTAAATTATATCCATAATAATCCTGTTGGAGCGGGGTTGGTTGATGATATTGAGGATTGGGTTTACTCCAGTTGGCACAACTATCATTGCCGCCATTCCGTTCCGATTAAAGTTGAATTTATGGAATAATCCTGAAATTTCCAGTAGAATAAAATCATGAAAGGTTCCACTCACGCCGTAATCGGCGCCAACACCGTTTGGATAATTAGTTTGTTTTCCGGATTCTCGGGAAACCCGTTTTTACTTATTGCCGGTGCCTTCGGAGGTCTTCTGCCTGATTTAGACGCCTCGGATGCCAAAATCAAGCATCTGGAAATAGGGTATGGCAAAGGCCGGAATCGAATGGCCATTAAGCCTTTTTATCTGCCCAGCATGATCATTTCCTCATTATTTAAACATCGGGGAATACTGCACTCTTTTTTGGCGGTAATTCTGGTGGGATGGGGGAGTTACTGGCTATTTCTTTTCTTAAGCCAGTGGGTAAGTTTTTTAGCTCAGGAATTCTGGATGGTTCTGACCTTGGGATATTTCAGTCACCTAGTGGCCGATGGAATTACTCATCACGGCGTTCCGCTTTTGTGGCCTTGGAATAGAAACATTCATTTATTACCAAGATTACTGCGCTTTAGAACGGGCTCTTTTATGGAAACAGTCATTTTCATTGTACTGCTGCTCACTTTAGGATTGTTCGTTTTGAGCAGCTATCAAAGTTTAAATCTATCGGGACTGGTATTATTAAATAGCAGCAGGAATGTGTTATACTAATTACACATTCATTATCTTTAAAGAATGATCGAACAGCTCCCTAATTTAGCGAAAAACTCTTCCTTATCACCGCAAAAAAGATGGTATTTAAAATGGTGGGTTATTCTTATTTTTGTAATTTTATTCATCATGCTTATTCTGACAGTGGCTTTTGCTTTTGCGATATATAATGAAATAAAGAATATGGATGAACTGGATACCATTGAATTGACTAACCAACCGGTCGTTCAGGTCAGTGCTGATGACGATCCTTCTCGAGGCCCCCAGGATGCTAAAGTAAAAATTATTGCTTTTGAGGATTTCGCCTGTCCTTATAGCGGAGAATCTTACCCCATTATTAAAGAGCTGCTCTCAAGCTATAAGAACCAGATTCATTTTGTCTTTCGCGATTTTCCCGCTTTGGAGAATTCTCAAAAAGCGCACGAAGCGGCGGAATGCGCTGATGATCAAGGCGGATTCTGGGCGATGCACGATAAAATATTTGAAAACCAGTCTAAAATAACCGTCGCGGATTTAAAAAATTATGCTGAAGAGATTGGCTTGGACGCAACCTTGTTTGCTAACTGTCTGGATAGCGGGAAAAACGAGATTGAGGTGCAAAAAGATTTAGCCGACGGCATCACCGCAGAAATAAGAGGTACCCCCACCTGGTTTATTAACGGCCGAAAATTTGAAGGAACAATACCATTAGAAACATTTAAACAGATAATTGACTTGTCTTTGAAGGAGTAGGAAGATGGATTTTAGCTTGTAGCTTTTTAGCTTCTTGGGGCGCAAGGGACATAATAGGTTAATAGAAAATTAACTTGACAAATATACTCTAGCCATTTACTCTTCTCTTAAGAAAAGAATCATTATTGTGAAAGGAGGTGATTTCATGGACGACGATATGCAAAATCCTGACGAAACAACCGAGCCTGTGGAACCTGCAGAAGGTACTGAAGAACCTGCAGAAGGTACCGATGAAGTAGCAGAAGAAGGAACAGGAGAAGAACAATAAATTTAATTACAAAACGACTCTGTTGAAAAACGGAGTCGTTTTTTATTATCAGAAGGCGCGATTGGCCAATCGCGCCTTCTGCCCATCCTCTCATATTTACCCCGTTAGAAGCTCACACCGTTAAAAATTCATCTCTAACGGGGCTCGTTTCTAGAGAGTATTAACTTTGATGATTAATTAACGTTACCTAAGTAGGAGCTTCTAACGGGGTTTACAATCTGACAACATTCCTTTATACTATAAAAACAAGAAAATTATATTTTATTATTCAAACAGTAAACAATGGAAAATAACCAAGAACAAAAGGGGTCTAGGGAATTTTTAGGAGGAATGTCGTCAAAAGCCAGTTTTATTCTGGGTTTAGCGGTAGGAATTGCCGTTTTAAGCCTAACCGGCTTTATTACCTTATTAATTACCTCAAATAATGGCACTAATGAAAAGGTGGCGGGCGTTTCTGATACAGCTACCAACACCAACACCAATACCAATAAAGCGGCGGTCAATTCCAATACCAATACCGCTCCCGTTCAAGTAAAATTGGCGGCGATTACCGATCAAGATCATATTAGAGGCGACAAGAATGCCTCAGTTACCTTAGTGGAATTTTCTGACTTCCAGTGCCCTTATTGTTCTAGAGTGGAACCGACGCTTGAAGCTCTGCTGGATAAATATGAAGGAAAGATCCGGCTGGTCTATAAACATTTTCCTTTAACCTCGCTGCATGATCAGGCTGTGCCGGCCGCTGAAGCTTCAGAATGTGCTGCGGACCAAGGTAAGTTCTGGGAGTTTCACGATGCCTTATATAATAATCAGTCCAAATTAGCAGAAGGTTATTATTCAGAATTAGCTTCAGAACTTGGCCTGAATAAATCAAAGTTTGACGAGTGTCTTAGTTCCGGAAAATATAAGCAGAAGGTTACCGATAATTCTACGGAAGCACAGGCCGCCGGCGCTCAAGGCACCCCTTATACCATTGTAATTGATGCTAAAGGGAAAACGGTGCCCGTAAACGGAGCGGCGCCTCAAGCTAACTTTGAAACAGTTATTGATCAAGCGTTAGCCGCTAAATAGCTTGATCGTGGTTTATCGTTAAACGGTAAGGAAGCCCGAATCGGCTATCGGTTAAGGCAACCTGTTTATTCTAAGATACAAGGATCCAAGGGGCAATAACCAAACAAATCACAAACTCCAAATATCAATACTCAAACGACATCTCGCGCTTGGAATTTATACATTGATCATTGGTTATCGTTTATTACTTGTTTCTTGATTATTGGTTATTACTCCAAGAAAACCGAAAAACGTAATCACGTAATGAAACGAGCTTCATAACCGTAACCACTTACCACCTAGACATGATTCCTTATTTCCAAGTCACCAAGATTTCTATTGGCCCGATTGTTTTGCAGGCCTGGGGAATAATGGTGGCGCTAGGATTGCTAGCGGGTACCCTGGTTGCTTACCAAGAAGCGAAAAGAAGAAAGCAAGATCCTGATAATATTCTAGATGCGAGCTTCTGGATTATCTTAGGATCTTTTTTGGGAGCAAGAATTTTTTATGTCATCGGAAACAGCGGATTTTATCTACAAGAACCGCTTGGTGTTTTGAAAGTTTGGGAAGGAGGGATGAGTATTATGGGCGGTTTTATTGGAGCCTTATTCGCCTATCTCATTTTTATTAGAAGAAAAAGAATATCTTTTTGGAAATTATCGGATTCGATTGTTTTTACTCTTCCATTGGGCATCTTTTTAGGAAGAATCGGGTGCTTTCTAATCCATGATCATATTGGCAAGATTACGACCGTTCCCTGGGGCATTCAATACCTAGATGGCACTATTCGGCACGAAACCGCTCTGTACGATGGTTTAAGCGTCTTGGCGCTTTTTATAGTTTTTGTGATGTTAAGAAGATATTCCTGGTCTCAAAAGAAAGGATTTTACGTGGCTTCTTTTATGGTTTGGTACGGAACAAGCCGTTTTCTGACCGATTTTTTTCGGGCCCAGGACCTTCCTTTATCCGATCAGCGCTGGTTCGGTTTAACCGCAGCGCAATATGTTTGCTTATTGCTCTTGATCGGAGGATTATACTTATTCCAAAGAATATTCTTTAACAATTTTAAGAAAATAAACAATGAAAAAGAAAGCTAACATTATAATAAGCGTGATAGGCGCAATTATCATCCTTATCGTGATAATCTGGGGGTTGAATTCGGATTCGGCGACTTATCAAAATGTTAATGCGCCGCGCCCCTTTCAGGGGAATTCCGATGCCAATATTATCCTGGCGGAATTTTCCGATTTTCAATGTCCGGCCTGCCAGAATGCCAAATTGCTGGTGGACGAATTGCTGGAAAAATACCGCGATCAAATTAAATTTGAATACAAACATTTTCCCTTGATCGCTCTTCACCCCAATGCCTATAATGCCGCGTTGGCCGCGGAGTGCGCTAACGATCAGGGGAAATTCTGGGAAATGTACGATTTGTTGTTTGACCATCAAAATAATCTGGCCAAGGATGACTTAAAATTATACGCGAGCCAAATAGACGGTATTAAAACCGACTCTTTCAATATTTGCCTGGATACCAAAGCTAAAAAGAAAATAGTCGATGCCGATTTAAATGAAGCAGAAGCCAAAGGAATCAGCGGAACCCCCACTTTTTTTCTGAACGGGAGAGAGGTGGAAGATTACGGTGAACTGGATAACCTTATTCAAAATTTACTTTAATTTATCAGTAATTTTAAATAAAACCATGAATTATTTAAAACGACATTCGCTTCTAATATTATTAAGCGGTGTATTCGCCCTGCTTCCCTTATTAGGACAAGCCGCTTATGGCGATGCCTCTACTTTAGCGGGAAAAATCTACGATGGCGACGGCGAACAAGCTTTAGACGCTTATTTTGATTTTCCCGAAGATATTACTGCGGATACTTCTGGAAATTTTTATATTGCTGATACTTACAACAATGTGGTAAGAAAGATAGCCGCCAACGGAGTTGTTACCACGGTGGCTGGCAGCGGTTCTTATGGCGATGAAACGGGTAGTGCTTCTCAGGCTGAGTTTGCCCTTCTCCGCGGAGTGGCAGTTGACGGATCGGGAAAAGTTTATGTGGCCGATACCGCCAACAACAAGATTAAAAAAATAAGCAACGGTTCAGTAACTACTTTAATAAGCACTGGTCTGAGCAGCCCCGAAGGAGTAGCGGTATTCGGATCGACTCTTTACATTGCCGATACAGGGAACAATGCTTTAAAGAAAGTCTCCACCAGCGGTGGGACGGTGACAACCGTCACTTCCGGTTTAAGCAATCCTAAAAAAATCGCTGTTAATTCCACTGGTTCGACCATTTACGTTGCCAATAGCGGCAATTACAAAGTGGTCAAAGTAAATTCCAGCACCGGCTCAGTCAGTTTGGTGGCCGGCTCGGGCAGCGCGGGATATCAAGAAGGAATCGGCGCTCAAGCTAAATTTGAAAACATTTGGGGAGTGGCGCTGGCAGATGACGATACTTTATTCGTTTCAGACGGTGACGGCTACTCCGATGTTATAAGAGAAATTGATCTGACCACAAACACCACCTCACTTTTTGCTTCCGATACCAATATGGCTTCGATTAATTATCCCTCGGGATTAGTTGTTTATGGAAACTATATTTATGTCTCTAATCAAGGAATCGGCACAATCGAGAAATTCAACAATATTACGGATGATCCGGAAAAGGGAGCCAGCGAAAAATTTGCCGGAGCGGAAAGGTTTGGTAACCGCAATGGCTCAGCGTCCGATGCTCTTTTTGGCCGGCCGTATGATTTGGTAATGACTTCTGATCGCACTTATATCTACGTCGCCGACAATAACAAGATTAGAAGAATAACCAGGGCCACTGGTGCTGTGGAGCACGTAATTGGACATAGCGTTGATAATTATCGAGAAGGAACCGATCAAGATCCGGCCGTGCGTTTTAGCACGATTCAGGGGATTACGGTCAATTCAGATGGTACGGCACTTTATGTTGCTGACCGCTGGAACAATCGGATCAGGAAAGTTGACTTGACGGCCTCCCCGGTCAGAAGCTCGTTGGTTTCCGGAGCGGGATTGATTAACACCACTGGATCAGAGGATAACGGTTATCAAGAAGGGATCAAGTGCACCGGTGAATTCGACACTGGCCAAGGTTCTTGCGCCTATTTCAATAATCCGGCAGGCATTGCTATTTCTCCGGACAATCAATATCTTTATGTCACCGACACCGGTAATAATCGAATTCGGAAAGTGAAAATATCAGACGGCCAGACTACTTTAATCGCGGGCTCCGGTGCGGCCGGATACGCTGATGGCACGGGCAGCGCGGCTAAATTCAATAAACCTTTCGGCCTTACTATTGATGATGTCGGTGAATATCTTTATGTGGCTGATACCAATAACCATCGGATCCGCAGAATAAAAATCAGCACCGGCGCCGTAACCACCTTAGCCGGTTCAGGCAATGCCGGATACTGGGATGCGATTGGAACCGACGCCGTTTTTTCTTATCCGGAATATGTTAAGTGGGCCGGGGATGATAATTTATATGTTACCGAAGTAGGATCGCACAGAATACGCTTGGTTGATACTCAAACGGCCGTTACCAAATTAATTGCCGGTTCCGGCGAAAGAGGATTTAAAAATGGATCCGCTACTCAAGCAGAATTTAACAACCTTAAAGGGCTGGCGGTAGACTTAGTTGAAAAGAAGCTCTATGTCGCTGATTCTTGGAATGATTTAATCCGCTCCGTTGATATCACCGGTACCGCTCCTTATACTGATCCGGCGCCAGTTGTTACCAGCGTGTATCCCGCCGTCCAAGAAATCGCCGGAAACACTTCTGATACCAAAATGGTTCAAATTAACGGCAGTAATTTCCTGCATGGCGCTTCGGTCAAGTTCGGCAGTCACTCGGCTAAGGCAGTCTACGTTCAATCCGATACCTATTTGGCAGTGGAGCTTCCTTTTGGCCAAATGGCCGGAGGATACTATGACGTAATGGTTACTAATTCTGACGGCCAGTCCGATGTTTTGGAAAGTGGATTTGAAATTACGGTTAACGGCGTGACTCCTAAATTAGAACATACTATTGACGAAGTTATTCCCTTCACCGGAGACAGGGCAATTGTCCCGGGCGGTGGCTTTTTCACCCACGATGATGAATTCAGAGGGGGATTTTTCGCTACCTCAGATGATCTAACCGGTGATGGCAAAGCGGAGATTGTGGTGGGAACAGATGAAGGATTCGGTCCCCAGGTCAAAGTTTTTGATTCCGAAGGCAATATTGTATCAATGTTTTTTGCTTATGCCACTTACTTGCGTTCCGGCGTTAGAGTGGCAATAGGGGACGTAAATGGTGACGGAATAAAAGAAATCATTACTTCTCCTGGCCCCGGCGGGCGGCCGCATATCAGGATATTTAATGGCGACGGCACGCTGTTTTATCCTGGCTTTTTTGCGCTGGACGGGCTATTCCAGGGCGGAGCGTTTGTAACGGCCGGAGACGTTAATGCCGACGGCAAAGACGAGATAATTGTTACCGCCGGCCCTGGCGGTGGCGCCCAGGTAACGGTTCACAATGCTCAAGGAACTATCTTGGCGAATTTTTTCGCCTACGATCAGCACACTTTCCGGAAAGGAATTAAAGCGGCCACTCTGGACTTTGATAATGACGGCCGCTACGAAATTATTACCGGGCCGGTGACTGGCGCTCCGCACATCCAAATGTTCAGCATTCAGCCCAATTTAATAAAACAGCTTAATCCTGGATTTTACGCTTTTGACCCCGGTTATCAGGGCGGCGTTTCTATTGCGGGCGGTGATGTCAATGGTGACAGCGTGGACGACATTATTGTGGGGGTGGGCGCTGCCGCCGATCCCATTGTCCGGATTTTTAACAAAACCGCCACCCAGATCATGCATGAATATCTGGTTTACGACGAATCATTCAAAGGAGGAGTGAACGTGAGTGCCGGCGATACTGATGCCGATGGCAAAGCAGAATTATTGGTTATTCCCCGTTCCGAAGGCGGGCCGAATCTGCGGATTATCGACGTAGAGTAATTTAAAACAAAAAAGGCGCCTCTCGGCTATGCTCGAAACGCCTTTTTTTGATCCGGCTCTATTTTGGCAGCAGAAAACGGAGAGCTCTGGGAGCAATGCTTATGCTTAATTTTTTTTCCTTAGCGGCTTCTCCGTCAATAATCAACGGCGCGTCATTCGTTTCTAAACTAACCATTTTAGTTTCAAAATAATAAACTTTCTTTTTGGGCATTTTCCGAAGGATAAAGACCGAAGATACGGCCCGGGCAATTTCGTAGGGATTAGCCACTTCTAAAACTAGGGTATAAAGCTTTGGTTTTAAGGGATCCATTTTGTTTAGCGGCTCGCCGCCGATCCGAGGCAATCCGTTAAGAACAAAAACAGCGCTCGCTTCCGTTTGCAGCGGTTTTTTGTTAGGAAAAGTCAGAATATATTGATGCTTTTTTATCTTAATTAGATGAAGAGGAAGTCTTAGGTAATAGGCCACTATTCCCACAATTTTTTTACTCCAGCGCGGCGTGGTATTCATTAGGTCAGCGTGAATTCCCGTAGTGACTCCCAGAACAAAAATCTCTTGGTTGTTAATTAATCCAGGAAAAACTTTCTTTGGCTTTCCCTTTAAAGCGGTTTTTATGGACTTGCGGATAATTAACGATATTTTCAAAGACTGGGCAAAAACATTGCCGGAACCGACCGGAATAATGGCGATAGGAAGGTCAATATTATTGTGATACAAAAAACGCGCGGCAAAACTGACGGTGCCATCACCCCCCAAAACAATCAGCCGGTCAACCGCTTGATTAGCGCTGTTTGAAGGAATTTCTTCGACCTTCCGGTAAATTTCATAAGCAATGCCGTTTTTGCCCAATTTAGCGACCAGCTTTTTTAAGGCGATTTTTTGGCGGCGTTCAATTCCGGAATTAGGAT
>PFMD01000052.1:7953-25324 GCA_002784945.1 Candidatus Kerfeldbacteria bacterium CG_4_10_14_0_8_um_filter_42_10 | reverse complement strand
ATTTCGAAATCGCGCTTTCAAATTCAAGGTGGCGGAGAAACACAAGGTATAATACCTCGAGGTTTGTCTCGCTTCAATTCAATCCGTTTTCGGGATTGGGGTCCAGGGCTTGCCCTGGGTTTAATACCTTTTACATTAATTACTATATTTAAATTACTAAACTTATTTTTTGTAACCCGCGTCTAGTAAATTTCTAACGGGGTTCATAATGGTATTCTAGCATATTTTGAGTAAATCCCCACACCAAAATTAATGTAGGCGCGATTCGCGAATCGCGCCTGTGGGAAGTATTTTTGTTGCCGTTTAACGGGGTAAAAAAATCCCTGCCAGACTTATGAGGTCTGACAGGGGGTTGTATGTTTTATTGCGATAATGAACTTTCAGGCGATTTAGCGGTTGACCCACGCGATCAGACTGGCCGCTTCTGATCCTTTAGACAGATCCCAGAACCGCTTGCCCAACTGTTCCAGGCCCGAAGAATCGAGATTTTTGTAGCACTCTACGACGTTGGCAACATATTGGTGCATGTTTTCCAACCAGTCTTCCATTCCCGACTCGTCCAGATATACTGACACGCCTTCGTCATTGAGCATAATCACGTCCGCTTCGTACATGGTGTAGAAAAGCACCAGGCATTCGCGCACGTAATGCTCGAAGGTGGGGTCGTTCAGTTTGCTGTTCATGAAGAACCGCAGACACCGGCCGACGCACAACGCGGCGGTTTTGGCGGTTTCTTCGGGGTGAATCTCGAGCCAGGCCAGCAGGCCGTGAACGGTAGCTTTTGCCTCGTCGTGGCGGTGCAGCCAGAATCCCAGCACGTCATCGGTTTCGTCGGTGCGAGCAACGGGATGCGAATATTCATGCAAAAGAATGTGCTTTTCCACCGTTTTCCCGGCAAGCAGTTCTTTGAGCGCTGCGGCGCTGGCAGCCTGGCAGTGTTTTTCGTACAGGCCATGGTAGATATTGGCCGCGGAATCCAGGCTGGCGTGATCCACGAATATTTTACCGCCGACTTTGCGGACATTGGCACGGTTAGGTACCACTGATCCGGCGGGTCGGAAAGCCAGCGCGCTGCCCGCACGTACCGGTGTCATGAAGACCGCGGCATCCAGTAAGTTTAGCCGTTGATCGAGATCAGAACCGTCGTCGAAATTTTGCCCTGCGGCATATCCGACAACGCCATCCATTGTTTCTTCAATTAGATCCCGGTCCAAAGGAGTCCTTACCTGGACGAACATTTCCGGAGCCACACAGTGGTGGCCGTAGCCGCCTTCCATGCCGTGGACGAATATAACGCGGATGGAAGCCGGAACGCGGATCCACTTTTCATCAACCAACGACCAGCATGTTTCCAGGCTTTCGACGTCCGGACAGCCGTAAGCGGCCACCAAGGCGCCGAGATAATCCATCAGTTCCGGTTCGTCGCAGCCATTGTCCGTCAAAGCGCGGCTGATGCTGATGATTTGTCCGATAATGGCGCTGATTTCTGCCGGAAAAGCCTGCGACCAGGTGCTTCTTTCGCCGATGGTGAACTGACTGGATTCTAGACCGGCCGTATCGTGATGTTCGAAAACGGTATAATCGTATTCCGGCAGCAGGCGTTTGAAGGCTTCATCCCACTTGTCACGGGTTTCTTCGGGCAGAATCAGGTAAGGTGTGGCCACGGTGCGGTACCACTTGAGCCAGAAGAGGCTGACATATTCTGCCAGATTAGCTCCGCCGGTCAGCAAGACTTTCTCCGTAACAGTGGCGTCATTAGATGTCATGGCGGCCGCGACGCACTGATTTCTTTCAAAGCTGACAACCGGCATGATGATGTTTTCGATGAACGCCGCCGTAATTGCTGGGTCGTCTTTGTCAATCGCGCCGCTGCGCTGGTCGGAAATGTACAGCACTAACTCTTTAACATCCGAATTCGGGCAGCATGTACCGGGCCCCTTATCCAGATTGGTGATGTAATCCAGCACCTGGGGCGAGGTTTTGAGGTGTTCCACCACGGCGTTCTGTGCCGTGCTTACCGCTTCCCAGAGCGGTATGGTGCGGGGTATTTGGGGGAATACGAATCCTTCCCTTAATACCGCTTGCCATTGTTTCATGTCGAACTGCATGCGCAACTCCCTTCTGTTATGACAGGATAATTGGATTAGGTTGTAAAAGGTCGTATTTGGTTTGTGCCGCTATCTTAGTAAGAAAAGAAGAAAATTGCAAGGGGATCAAGGCGTGTATTTTTCTAACCGACTTTAGTTGGGTAAGCAAGATTTACGCCACTAAAGTGGCTATGAAACGAACAATCCAGGGTTGATTGGTTATTGTTTATCCCCACACCTGAACGTTTTAAAAACAATATAATTGAATATATAAAAACTAAATTATTAGCATATTCATTTAATAATAAAAAATGAATTCAGGTGTGGGGATAAAAAAATCCCTGCCAGACTCATGAGGTCCAACAGGGGGTTATGGGGTTAAAGATCAATTCTGTTCGCACCAGCTACGGGAATTTTGGAACATAGACAGCCAAGGCGATGATTCAAGCTGTTCCAGTCCCGGCGGAACATAAGGCCATTGCCACAGTTTAAACAGCCGTTCCGGATGAGGCATTAAGGCTAAATGTCTGCCATCCGAAGAGCAAAGTGCCGTTATGCCAAACGGAGAGCCGTTGGGGTTGAAGGGATAACGTTCAGTCGGCTTGTTTCGGTCATCAACAAAGGACAATGGAGCAAGCTTCATTTCTCGAACGTGCTCCAGAATCCGAATGTCCGGACAGACAAGCTTTCCTTCACCATGCGCCACCCAGATGCCCAGGCGGGAACCGGCCATTGGTCCAAGCATAATGGAGGGACTTTTATTCACCGCAACCGTTACCCAGCGCGATTCGAATTTGCGAGAATCATTCCGGATAAAGCGAGGCTGCTTAGTAGGAGCGATTCCGCGCCAAGGCACCCATCCCAAAAGCGCCATTAACTGACATCCGTTGCATACGCCCAACGAGAAGGTATCTTTACGATTGTAGAATCGCAAGAACATTTTACGCAGGCGCTTGTTGAACCAGATCTTTCCTGCCCAGCCTTTGGCACTGTCTAAAGCGTCGGCGAAAGAGAATCCTCCGACAAAGGCAATGCCGCGGAATTGGTCCAGAAAAGTGATGTCCGCTTTTTCCAGGTCTCTCATCGTAACGTCGTGGACTTCGAACCCCGCTTCATAGAATGCGGCTGCCATTTCCCGATCTCCGTTGCTCCCTTCCTCGCGGATTATTGCCACCTTGAATTTGCCAGCGGATTGCATGATTAATTCGCTGGTTGGCGAAGGTATGAAGGTAAGGTGGCACGAAGGGGCAGCAAGCGAATAATTTGCGCGTTGTTCTTTGGCAGTTTCCGGATTTCCTTGAGTTTTTTCCTCTTCCAGCTTGTCGCTGGTGGATTCCCACCATTGGCGCAGAGTCAGCAAATCAATGTCCAGCAGTTTTTCATTGACTCCTTGGTAAATGGTGAAGCGAAGATCCTCGCAAGTTAGCCCCACAAACAAATGGGGAATGCCGAAGCTTTCCAATACTTCAGAGATGCGACTTTCGTTGGCCAGATCGTATTCAATAACCCAGCCGGCTTCTTCAGCGAATAGCATTGGAATAGCTTCGCACTTTTCATCCAACTGGACCATAACGCCGCCGTTTCCCGACATTGCCATTTCTGCCAGCGCTGTAATCAGAGCGCCGTCGCCGTTGCGGTCATGAAGGGCAAGCAGCAGACCTTCTTGGATTAATCGTTGAACGGCAAGAAAGCCGCTTTTAGCCATGCCGGGATCAATGTCCGGACATTCGTCTCCAATCTGGCCCAAAGCTTGAGCAAGTGCTGACCCACCCATGCGGTTAAAGCCGCCGGATAAGTCAATCAGCATCAACCTACTTGCGCCAGGTCGTTTGATATCGGGAGTAACCTTTACCGTGATGTTATCCATTGGCGCGTAACCCGATATAACGCATTGTCCGGGTGCTTTGACCATTTTTCCGCCTACCTTGGCGGCCATGGATAAGCTGTCTTTACCGCCGTCCGGAGCGATTCCCAGAGCAATCATAAAGTTGTGCAAAGACAACATGGCTTTGTAGATCCTGGCGCCTTCGCGCAGCAGCTTGGCGGCCCACATCCAGTTAACCGAGCATTTAATGTGCTTGATGTGCGGTATAAGCGCACCGGCTATATTCGTCATCATTTCCATTATGCTCATGCGCATGCCGGCATCTACGTTAACCATCATTTTAATCGGTTGTTCGCCGATGGAGATTACGGCTCCTTCCAAGCCTAGGTAGCTTAGCGCCACCGCGGCAAAGTCGGATACGGGAAGTTGCATGGGTCCGCAGCACTGCTGCTGGCAAACGAGCCCGGTTACGCTGCGATCGCCTTTATGAACCAGAAATCCCTTGGAACCGACGGAAGGCAGCCGGAAGATCATTTCCAGCGCTTTTTCTACCGTTAAATCCCAAGGTATCGTCAAAGGCTGTAGCGAGTAGGGATTGTCCCAGTCGGTATATACTTTTTGCGGCAAACCGGTGAGGAACATTGCCAGATCCAGTTCTACGGGCGTGCTGTTATCCTGCGGATCATATACCGTAATCTTTCCATCGCCAGATACTTCGCCAAGCACTTCGCAAGGAACATTCTCGCGTTCGCAAATGCTTAGCAGTTCTTCGAGGTGTTTGGGATCAATCAGAATGCCGGCTCTTTCTTGGTATTCCGCGCACCAGATTTGTACTACGGACATGGTTGCATCGCCCAGATTGATTTTGCGGATATTTATTTTGCCGCCGGCCGGTTCAACCAGTTCCGTTAGCACATTGGCCGGTCCGCCCGCGCCCTGATCATGGATGCTTAGGATCGGGTTCTGGTCGCCCATTTCTACGCAAGCCCTCACAACTCGGTAAACCCGCTGTCCCATTTCCGGATCGGCGCGCTGTACGGAATCAAAATCCAGCTCTGCCCGGTTTTCTCCGGAAACTTTGCTGGAAGCGCTTCCTCCGCCAAGCCCAATAGGATAAGCGGGACCGCCGATCTCGATAATCAACATTCCCTGTTCGGGGATTTTCCTTTCGCCGTGCGCGGCATTCATCATGCCGACGCCGCCGGTAAAAAGAATCGGCTTAATCCAGGAGAAACGTTCACCTTCCGGCTGGATTTCCAGGTCAAATGTTCGCATGAATCCCTGAATTAACGGTTCGCCGAATTTGTTGTGGTGGTCGCAAGCGCCGTTAGATCCCTCAATGAGGATCTGAAGGGGCGAAGCAAGGTTTTCCGGATAAGGAAGAGTAAGGTCCTCGCCGGGAATTTCATAGCCACTAATGCGCAGGCTTCCGGTGCAATAGCCGGCCGTTCCGGCGATAAGCAGTGAACCGCGGCGGGTGGAATAACCATCACGGTCGCGTCCTCCCGGTCCGGTGGCAGCGCCAGGAAAAGGCGAAACGCCGGTGGGGTGATTGTGGGTTTCCGCGGTGAACAGAATGTAGCAGTGGTAAGCGCGGCGCTCGTAGCGCGAGGAGCGGTTGGGATACTGAGGCAGAATCGTCCAGATATCGTAACCGTCAATGCCGCTGGAGTTGTCGCCAAAGGCAATTACGCTGCGGTCCGGATTCGCTTTCAGGACTGATTTGATAATCTCCATCAGCGTTTCCGGCATTTCCACATCGTCAATTACAATCTTGCCTCTGAAGAATCCGTGCCTACCGTGCTCGCTGTTCACTTGTCCGAGCTTAAACAGTTCAACGTTAGTGGGATTCCTTTTTAACTGACGGGCAAAGCGGTCATAATAAAATTCCTCTTCCGCCTCGTCAAAACTCAATCCCATTTGCATCGCTGCTTCCCTTAACGCTTCTTTGCCTTTTTCCAGAACCGGAATGTAATAGCAAACCTGCGGGGTGATGCCGGTACTGAATGAAGAAAGCGTCTCGGGATACAGCTGTTCGGTCATCCGGTCGCAATGTTGGGCAAGGAATAAACTTTCATCCTCGTTTTCCTCCAGCAAATACCTTGTTGATACCTCAATGCGGGTGATACAGGTCAGGCCACAAGCGTGAAGAATGGCTACGGCGTTGCTGGAAAAAGCGGTAGCGATATTCAATCGCGGTCCGATTTCCTTTACTACTCCCGTATTGCCAAGGTGCGGTTTAGAGCCAAACCATCTTGGCTGGAAAGTTTCACTCAGCAGCCGCCGCAGAATACTTAATTCATCGGGAGTAAGCGGACGCTCACTCTCAATGTTAAAGCAGAGCTCTTGATTAGGGCCTGCTTTGCGGTAAAGATGTTTCATTTCCATGAGCGGGACCCTTCTATTTTTTATTTTTTCTTGTTTTCAAACTGCTATCTTTTTGTTCAAGTTACCTCTAAAACAGAGTCGTTAATCTTAGCAAAATAAGGGCTAAAGTGCAAAATCTTCTACTAATTCAAGATTTATGGTATTGTTTAAGCATGGATGAAATAAAAGAATTAATTCAGGGAGGAATCCAGTTCGAAGAAAAGCTCATTGCTGAGCTGGTTCAGGATATTAAAGAAACTCAAGAATTCGAAGGAATAAGTGCGGGTAAAAAAGACAAAATTTTGCCCGTTTTAGCAGTTTTAAAAAACGACAGCCTTAGGCATAAAACAGAGCTGGAACAATTAGTTAAAAAATATTAAGATGACCGAAAAAGTAGAAAAATTAATCAGAGAAATCGAGGAATTGAAATTGTTGGAAGAAGAAGCGGCCAAGCTTTACCGCTCCATTATTCCGTCAATCAGCGATTTAGGGGATAAAAAAATATTAGAGGACATTGCTCAAGACGAAGTAAGACATGCTCGCATGGCGCAAGCGGTTGTGGATATTCTAAAATCTTAATAACACCGAAAATTTTTCAAGCTAAAACCCCCTCAGCGGGGCTTTTTTAATTTATTAACATAGAACAATAAAAATATATTGACAAACGATAAGTAATAGATTAAGCTGTAATTATTAATATCACCAACAACCATTCTATGAACCGAAATTCAATTTTGTTCTTAAGGATAGTAATTGTGCTCATCGGCATCGGCGTTCTTGCCCTCATGCTTTGGGAGCCCCACCTCGAAGGCAGGAACGCGCACGCCACGCTCTTTGCGATCTACTTCAAAGATCCGTTTCTGGCGTATGTGTATATAGCGTCTATTCCGTTTTTCGTTGCGCTCTATCAGGCATTCAAGGTGCTGGGATACGCCGGACAAAACAAGGTATTCTCGCAAGCGGCCGTGAACGCTTTGCGGACAATAAAATATTGCGCGTTCATTACAGCGGGTGCGATAGTAGCGGTAGATGCCTACCTCATTATAGCCGCACGCAATGGCAACGATGATCCTGCGGGAGCTGTAATGATGGGTCTTGTAGCTACTCTGATTTCCGTTGTAATTGCCACTGCCGCCGCTGTATTCGAGAAGCTCTTGCAAACTGCCGTAGAGATGAAGTCGGAAAACGATCTAACCGTCTAATGATATGGCTATAATAATTAACATTGATGTGATGCTGGCAAAAAGAAAGATGAGCGTCACCGAACTGGCGGAGAAAGTCGGCATCACGATGGCCAACATCTCCATATTGAAAAACGGAAAGGCAAAAGCAATTCGCCTCTCAACTTTGGAAGCTATTTGCAAAGCTTTAGATTGCCAGCCCGGAGATATTTTAGAATATAAAAAGTAACGACAATTTAACTATATAAAATAAAAAAGAGCGGCACGGATCGCCCTTTTTTTGATATTGTATAGGCATTCGGGTCACAGCCTTATCGCTATTACTCGGGTTGCGCCGATAAAAAGTTTTCTTGGCGAGCTGGAAGGAATTCTCCGCCCGAGGCGCAATTGTCCGCCTCTGGAGGAGATCCGCCTTACATTAGATTTTAATAATGAAGTGGCGAAGAACCCTCAATCTTCTCCGTGACCCCGCACAAGTCCTGCGGGACTATGCGGGGCAGGCAGAGAGATTTAAGCAAATGCGTCTGGCGGGCTGGAAGGGATTCGAACCCTCGATCTTCTCCGTGACAGGGAGATGTGTTAGGCCAGCTACACCACCAGCCCGCAAACGCAATTGCTTAAGAATTTATAAGTTTATAAATTTTGCTGAAAATATTCTTTTTAATAAATTTCCTTCCAGCACATGATTTAAAATATCTTTCTCTTTTAATTAACTTGGCGTTTGACCCCTCCTAACCTTGCATATCACACTACGTGTGATTGTGGGATAAGCTCCCCTTGGAAAGGGGAGGAAACCTTATACTTCCCCTCCTTACTAAGGAGGGGTTAGGGGAGGTCTAATTAAACATCTGCTCTTTTCTAAGAATTCTAAGAATGCCTTTTTCGCCTTGTGAGTCTTTATGAGATTCACCACCAACACAATGGATTGCATTAATCTAAATGCTCAATGTCCCTAATACTACAATAACAAAAACAAGTTGTAAACCCGTGAATCCGAAAAGGAATTTTTCGGATTCTCGGGTAAACGATTTGACACTAATTACAACTCATTCTATCATAATCTGTTCCTCTGGTTAAGGCTAAAGAATGATGTCATGAGTTTTTCCTGCTCGAAATCGAAAGCCTGGCTTTTGATTGCTGAGTAAAAACTGGGCAAAGCTTGCCAAAAACAATAAAATATG
Source organism: Candidatus Kerfeldbacteria bacterium CG_4_10_14_0_8_um_filter_42_10 (assembly GCA_002784945.1). Lineage (GTDB taxonomy): Bacteria > Patescibacteriota > Patescibacteriia > UM-FILTER-42-10 > UM-FILTER-42-10 > UM-FILTER-42-10. The sequence goes on along the minus strand of PFMD01000052.1, from coordinate 16,683 downwards.
ATATACTGAAAACAACATAAAGACAAAAAATCACAATTTATTAAATAAAGTGATGTTGTCTATTTTAATATCATTTAGAAAAAATAATAAATAATGCTCTGCTTTAGCTTGAGCATTTTTTAAACTAACCACTCTATTATTATCACTATGCCGAAAAATAACGTATCAGAAACAGAAATTAAAGAAGAAGCCAAAGCCCTTGGCCGAAAAATTGTTCTGCTTTTGCAAGCTTCGGATCTGCCTGAAGATGTTCAATTGGCCATTATCGAATTGCTTCCGGAAATGACTTTAGACCAGATTGATGAGCTGGTTAATTTGTTAAGCCAGAATGTGGCGCGGCAAGGGCAGGGCGAGGAAGAATTAAAAAACAAATTAGCTGCGATTAAACAGAAATATGATGCCAAAAAGTCTCAATTGGCCGATTCAGTAATGAAAGATTTAGATAGTTTAGAAAAAGAGATAGAATAATTCTATGCCGACAAACCCTGATTCACAATTGCTGGTAAAAGCATCCAAACTTTTGCGAGAAGCTCCCTTGGATGCGGAGCTGAAGTTGCTTTTGGTAGAAATGGTGGTACGAATGGAAGATGACCGGCTGGCGGAGTTATTAGAGATAATTGAAGAGTATACCAAAGACGTCCAAAAAGATGACAGCCGGCTTAAAGACTCGCTGAAAAAAATAAGCACGGACTACGACTCTAAAATGGATCAGTTGGTCCAGCAGACGGAAAGCGAATTGAATAAGTTGGAAAGCGAAATTTCCGAAGAAGAAAAAGAAGGAAAAATCGAAGAAGTAAAAAAGAGAATTAAAGAAAGTTAACTTTTAAATTTATGAGCGAACCAACAACTCCAGAAAGTAAAGATATTGACCCCAGCAAATTTGAAGGCCCGGAATACAGAGAAGAAAAAAGGAAACGGGATCCTTTTTTGCGATTTTTAAGAGAAGAAGCGGGCCTCTCAGAGGAGGAGATTAACAAACAGAGAATTCATTATCGTTCAGTAGCTGAGGTGGAAGAGGAGGCAGGCAAATTAGTCGTAAAGAAAGAAAAGAGATTTTCTAATTACCATGATTATCTTACGTTTCGTAGTCAGTTAACTCCGGAAGATAAAGAAAAATTTGATCAAGTAAAAGGGCCTGGTTTATATGCCAATAATCTATGGGATAGATTTAAAAAAGGCGAAGATCTTTATGATTTAAAAGAAAAAATGGAAAAGCCGCTTTATTCAGCTATTTCTGGTGAACTTCCTGACGAATATGCTGAAGCGGTAAAAAATGGCGAGATTCCGGAAAGAGAACCGATAGACCCAGCCAAATTTGAAGGCCCGGAATACGAAGAAGAAAAAAAGAAAAGAGATCCTATTTTGCGTTTCCTTCGTGACAAAGCCGGCCTGAGCGATAAAGAGATAGCGAAACAAAAGATAGAATATGAATCGGTATCGGGGATAAAAGAAAAAAAAGGAAAAAAAGTGGTAGCGTCCAGGGCTAAGTTTTCTAACCACCATGATTATTTGCAATTTAGAAGCCAGTTGACGCCGGAAGAAATAGAAGAATTTGACGCTGTCGAAAGCACTCACGTTTCCGCGCTTAACAAATTCTGGAATAGATTTGAAGAAAAGGGTGATTTAGCCGCTTTTAAAGATGAATTTTTCTCTGAAATTAGTTCAGCCAGACATTCAGAATCGCCAGACGGATACGCTGAAGCGGTAAAGAACGGCGAGATTCCGGAAATTACCGCAAAAAAGCCGCGCCAAAAAGGCGAAGGGTTTTTAACTCGTGCCGAAAAATTCCTGGAAAAATCCACCATCGGCAAAAAATTGCTGGGCCAAGAGGTAGAAGCGGGAGCTAAGGCCGGGAGAATAGAAAAAACCGCTTTAATTGCCTCCAAAACAGGCGATATCGTTTCCAGCGTGTTTGGCGTTAGGATACTGGCCAGGTTGCCTGATCGAACGCTAAAAAGAATTTATTCTAAGAGAGAAATAACCAGAATTAAGGGAACTCTTAAGGAAGAAGTAAACCTAAAAAGACAACTAGAAGGCGTAACCAGCCCGGAAAGAAGGGAAGAAATTGAATCACGCCTGCGAGAATTAGGTTACTCGGAAACTGAAACCAAATCTGATCGGGTCAACCGAAGAATGGCCGAAATTGAAAAAAGATTAAGCGAATCCAAATATTTATCCGAGGAAAAAAGAGCGAAATTAAGAGAGAAACTAGATGCCATCCGGACTAATTGGGCGGAAAATGAAGGAGTTGTGGAAACCGATATGGAAAGCGAGGTAGATTCAGTGCTCAATCAATTTGTCGGCGACCGGATGAAGAAAAGCGATGTGCTGAAAGAATCTTTTGATGCTGTTGCGTCTTATTCTGGCGCTTTTGCCATTAGGGCAGTAGGCCGAGGCGGGTTTGGAATTTATGATCGGTATAGCAAGGTTAAAGATGGGAAAAAAGAAGGTGAAAAGGTACAATTTTTGAAAGAAGTAATCTGCGGCGGTGCGGTAGAAACCGCCCAAGAGATGTTTGGGCAAGGAAAACTAAAAGAAGTCAAAGGATTTAAGAAAACTTTAGGAGTAGTGGGCGCTTGGGGTAAAGCGGCGATTCCAGCCGCCATCGCCTTAATGGGTTATTCCGAGGTAGCGGAAAAAGGCGGGCATGCCTTTACCAAGGCCTTAGAAAGAGCGGGGGAACGCGCCGGGGAAATTTCCGAAGCTTGGGGCAACGTATCGAATCCTGGAGAGGCGGTCCACGCATTAATCAGCACTCTAAACCTTCAAGAATCCGCTCACCGCTTATCCTTGGGGCTTATCGGTAAAGAAGATGTGGCCGCCGGAGCAGCCGGTGCTCCTGAAGTGGTCCAATCCACCGCAGGAGAAACGCCCACCGGAGGAGTACCTGATGCTACTACTGTAGGAATCCATGGTGTTGGCGGTGGAATCCATGGCGGCGGCGGTATAGTTGAACCAGATCTGCAAACGACCGTTGAGACATCCGGAGGAGTGCGTGATTTAGGACTAGAATCAGCTGTGCCCGATGCTATAACTAGTAGAGTCCATGACATTGGCAGCATAGTTGAACCTGGATCGCAAAGTACAATCGAAACATCTGGAGGAATCCATGATTTAGGAACGGAATCAGCTGGGTCCGGCCATGATCATGTAACTGAAGTGGGGAAAACAGGGGATGCGGCAACTGCTGAAGCGGATAAAGCGGCTGCGGCTGCCGCGGCAACAGCGGAAGCGGCCAAAGCACCGGTAGCCATGTCGATAGAATTAGGGCAAGAAGGCGGCCCCCAGTATGTCGAGCAGGCGTTTTACCGAGTAGCGATAGACAATATGGAGCTGCATGACAAGATTACTAATGTAGAAGGAGCCAGAATTTTAAATGTCGGCGCTAACCTAAGGGAGCTTTCCGAAGGCCATGGCGTTTCAGGCATTTCTCCGGAAGAATTCGGCAAATACGTGGATATCGAGGGCGATAAAATAACCATTACTGATTATAAGGGATTTCAAACCAACATCATGGGAAAATTAGTGGAACATTCCCAGCAAATAATCACCGAAGAAAATGTGGGAGATTCCGGCGCAGTAGCTTATTTAGATGATATTAAAGATGATACCTGGATGGAAATGCTGAAGCCAAAAGGAATTGGCGCAGAGGGTCTCCAGTTTGATCACGAAATGATTGGCAAGGCTGAAGGTCAAGTGTTCCAAGATACTTTAGGCCATTCCGGAATCGGAAAACTTGCCACAGACATTCAGCTGGATAGTGAGAGCAACGGTGGTTTTGATCTTTTCGACCAGCATGTCGTGGTTGATCATGGCCGGGTACTGGCGATTGGCGACGTAAAACTGGATCAACCAATTATATTAGGTACTAAACAAGCTGGTGACCAACTACTGGTCGAAGTGGTACGCGGAATGAAGATAGAAATCCCTCAGGGGGGAGGGACTCGGCCGATGAATGTGGATATAGAACCAAGGATAATCAGCGAAGCGGCCCATCTAGAAACAATCTCTAAAGAAGGCGCCAAGGCCTTGGATGATTTGGAAGAAGATATTACCAAGCTGATCCATGCCGATGGCCACGGACAAAGGACGCTCGGTTTGACTTTGGAGCAAATTCGTTCCCAAGAAGGCAAGGACCTTTTAGAAGAGGCTCTGAAAGCGGACGGTGGACGCGTCGGCCGTGCTGATAACATCCAAAGAGAGGTAATGAGGATTCTCAATAACAGCGATGCGGTAAATCACAAGCAAACCTTGGCCCGTTTTCTGATGCACCATACCGATGATGAAGCGGTAAAATCAGCCGTTACAGGCTTTAACCCGGATGCCGTTGACGCTAATACAGTGCCGCCGGTTGACGAGACGGTAAAAGATGGGGCAAACAGCGGGACGATTGATCAAACGCCTCCCACAGGAGAAGGAGCCGGTCAAACGATTACGCCAGAGGTTAAATCATTTACTACTCCCGAAGGCAATAAAATTGAGTTCCAATATGGCGCTAATGGAGAAGTGTTGAGCATCAGTATTTCCGGAAAAATACCGTCTTCAGAAAGTCTGTTATCGCCAGTTTACGGTTCGGAAGTATCTTACCGAGGCGGCAATCTTACGGAAGCTTTTAAAGAGGTTGAGAATTCCGCGCAAATGGTCAAAGAGTATAACTACGCTTTGCATTCGTTGGAAACGACCGGCCAAGGCAATACCCCTGAAGCGGAGTATCTAAGAAAATCCATTCAGGAGATTATTACTTCCTCAGAGAAAAAATATGGTAATATTTTTAGAGATGTAAGTACGGTGCCGCCAGACGAACAACCTGTTTCTCATGATGTTGGTGGAACAATCCGTGAAACTCCAGCAGGACCGGGGGAGTTAGGTCAAGCCACCCCGCAAGAAGTCAATTTGGCCTTAGAAAACCTGGCCGGCGGAATTCAGGGTATTGATAAACTGTCATTGGTAGATATAAATAAATTGGAAGATATTGCCACCTTAGACAAACTAAAAGACGGCGCAGAAGAAGTTCTAAGGCAGCTTCCTGGCATGATTGAGCACCCGCCGCAAGGAATGGATGCTGAATCTCTTAAGGCGCTGGCCCGAGGGTACCAAGAGGTGTTGAAGACCATCGATGCCCGAATTGATGCTGTAGATGTTATGGGTCAATCCGGTTCTTTTACTCATGACGTAGGTTCTGTTGGTGGAACTGGCGCTGAGATGATTCATGATGCATCCGGAGAGCACTTGGGTACTTACGAAACTCCAGATGGACTCAGAGTTGATTTCCAATATAATCCTAACGGGGAAATTAGCGGAATTAACTTCAAAGGATTCATGAGAGGCGAGGTGCAGTCATTGAATCCTGACTTTGAACAGAATATTCAACAAGCAATTCAATCGGGAAAGTTAAAACCAAGTGAATATGCCGTTGCGGCTGATAAAATCCGGACAGACGGACGAACGGTTGATTTGTACAGAAAAGTAATTGATTCAATGGAAAAAGGCGGCAAAGGCAGCACCCCCGAAGCCGAAGCTTTAAGAGAACATATTGAGCGTATTATTGAATCAGCCGAAAAGCGCTACGGAGACGTGTTTAAAGGTTAGCTGAAAAATAGATAGAATTAAGAGGCGCCCCGGGCATAGTCGAGGGGGCGCCTTTTTGGTAAGAGTACTCATTTTACGATAAAGTGCATTTGTTTACTTGGTAAATTCATGCCGATCGTACTACTGACGGGATCCGCGGACGGGACCGATCGCACGTTAGAAAACGTACGCTCGGTTTTGAAAATAAATAATGTTTCATCTTATTTTGTTGATAATAACAAATAAATCCGGTGTCGTTTTAATAGGTAAAAAAATAAGGCTAGGGAGAACATTGCTCTCTCTAGCCTTTACTGTCAAAAGGAACGTTGCTTACCAACTGCTGTCGGTGCCGGACGATGTGTCGGCTGGGACGCTTGTCGTTTCAAACTCGACGGGATGGTACTGATGACCGGCGCTCTCGATGGATTTGGCCACGCGAGAAGCCTCCTTTGCCTTGCTCTGGAACTTGGCTGACTTGAGTAATTCTAGACAGGCGGTGGTATTCACCCCATTGGTGTTTACCGCTACCCGAATCTGTTCCAGTCGTTTGTCCAGTTCGGCGACCGCACCTTGGACGGAGGATACGTCTTTCTTGACGGTTGAGATATCGCCTTCGACTGTCTCCACCCGCCTGGTCAGATTGGCCATGGCGGCGGTGTTTCCGTCATCGGTGGCGGCAGCCGCGGCAGCGAGTTGCTTGTGCGTGGAACCATTCAGCTGAATGGTTCCGTAGTAAATCATGGCGGCGGTGCGCAGAAGCGTGCCGTAGTCCTTGGAAGGCGTGTTGAGGTCAATTGCCTTCTTGGGGATGCCGAAGCGGAGCATGGCGGCGGCGAATTTCTCCGGCGTGTTTGCGCTGCTAATCAGAGTCGCGAGGTCCGCTTTGCCCAGATTCTTCTTGGCGGAGTCAACTCCATCCCAGAATTTCTTCTCGGTCGCCTTGCGTGCTTTTTCCGCTGCCTTGGCAGTGGAGTCAACAACAGTGCTACCGGAATCGGGAGCGGTTGGCGTAGTGGCGCCGGAATCGGCGGGATTGACGGTACTGTCAGGTGCCGGAGCGTACTTCTCCGGGTGTAGTAGGGAATCCAGTTGCGCTTTCAGAAAACCGATGTCGCCAGAGTTAGTCCGGCGAGCTGCATCCAGGCGCTGCATGGCGGCATTGATTTCATCCAGTTCCGAAGCGTTGACCGAGAAGGCCAGCGCCAGAACCAGGATTGCGGTGAGTGCGAAGAACTTGTTCATCACTTCACCTCCGTTTCGGTATCAGCGCTGTCGGTTTCAACGGAATCAACGCCGATCTTGGACCAGTCGCGCGTGGTGCTGCTGTTGGGGCGTCCTGAGATCTGCGTCTGTTCATCCTGTAAGGTTTTGATCTGCCGTTGCAGATCTTCGTGCGTGCCCTGGTTCCCCCAGGACTGGTACATGGCATAGCCACCGACTAACATAGCCAGGATAACTAACCCAATGACGATTTTCATTGTGTCTCTCCTCAACTGAGTGTGGGTGTAACAATTTATATTAAATTTATAAAAGGACGTCGCAGGCCATTTATAGAGAAATGACCTTGCGTTTGAATATTCGACCCGTCTAGACTCGTTGCTAGACGAGGCTGAGGAGCAATATCCAAGCGTAAGGCCATTTGTGATTTCTCTCTCCTCTTTAAATTTTTAAACTTAGTAACTAGAAAGGTACTTTAGTTTAACGGGTTATTATATACTCTCTTTAAGAACTTGTCAAGGGTTATTGGGCGGTTTTTGGCTAATTTTTGAGAAAAAAATACTCTTTTTATTGTTTTTATTTGTTATAAATGCAGGCGAATTTGGCCAAATTATCCTGCATGATATAATGAGGATAATTATGAACAGACTCCAATCATTTCTTTTCTATTATTTGCCGCCGCTTCTTTGGGCGGGAGTTATTTTTTATTTTTCTTCCCTTTCCGATTTAAAAAGCGCCCTGCCCGGTTTTTTCGACCTGATTTTAAGGAAGATCGCCCATATGACGGAATTTGGCATTTTAGCCGTATTATGTTTGAGAATGTTTTTGTTAAAAAAGGGAAAGCCGCTGGACTTAAGAAAAAATCTGGGGCCGGAAAAAGTATATTTAAAAGAGGCATTTATTACCGCTTTCATCTTAAGCTTGCTTTATTCTTTTACCGATGAATTCCACCAATCTTTCGTGTTTGGTCGAACCGGCGCTTTAGGTGATGTTTTAATTGATGCGATGGGAATCATAATAGGAATATATTTGTTTATGCGGTGGAAGTTGCGGGTTCAAAATTAATTGAGCAATAATTAAAGCAGGCGAGGATAGATATCCTCGCCTGCGGCATTTCTAAAGCAATATTCTTTGATTATTTCTTTTTTACCCCGTTAGAAAATCATTTTGCGACGGTTGAGATAAAATATTAATTTCAGCTTTTTTGTGAACGGGTAGCTGGATCGGGAGCCCCGTCTTTTCTAACGGGGTTTACTTCCGCCACAATTGCTTTAAAGATTTCAGGATTGTTCATAGCAAGATCCGCCAAAACTTTCCGGTCAATTTCCACCTTTGATTTTTTAAGCAGGTTGATAAAACGGGAATAACTGATTCCTTCCAGCCGGCAGGCGGCATTGATCCGAATCTGCCAAAGCCGGCGAAAATCTCGTTTTTTTACCCGGCGGTCACGATAGGCATAAACGCCGGCCTTGAGTACCGCGGTCTTGGCTAGCTTTATTTTGCTTTTACGGCCCCATTTGTATCCTTTGGTGCGCTTTAAAAGCTGTTTTCTTTTTTTAAGATGGGCTTTTCCTCTTTTAACTCTGGCCATTGTTTTTTAGATGAAGGCGAAGATGCCCGCCTCGCTTGACGCTAGTCAAGGCGGGCGTATCTTCACTTTCAGAATTATGAAGTTAGTAGGCGAGGCGTCGACGTCTCGCTTTCGGTTATCGGTATGGTATTAATTTTTTAATTGAACGGACGTTGCTTTGACTGATTTGATGATCCCTTCTTTTTCGCTTGGTTACCTTGCCCGGTTCGCGGGAATTAAAATGGTCCTGGCCGGCGGTACGTTGCAGCAGCTTTGCTCTTTTCTTTCTCAGCTTGGCCGGTCTCGATATTCTGATTCTTTTACTGGTAGCCCGATGGGTTTTTAGTTTAGGCATATAGGTAGTATTAATAAAG
>PFMD01000052.1:2842-7919 GCA_002784945.1 Candidatus Kerfeldbacteria bacterium CG_4_10_14_0_8_um_filter_42_10 | reverse complement strand
CGAGCGCAGTCTCCGCCAGTGGCGGATCCGCCTTACCGTAGGCGCGATTTCGAAATCGCGCTTTCAAATTCAAGGTGGCGGAGAAATACAAGGTATAATACCTCGAGGCTTGCCTCGTTTCAATTCAATCCCGCTTTCGGGATTGGGGTCCAGGGCTTGCCCTGGGGGTTAATACCTTTTATTTTGAAGATCTTAGTTGTGAATTAATTACGTTTAGCTATTAATACGGATAACCGCCCGCCCTGTCTGGTAAACGGTTGCTCCGTTACAATTTTTTCACCCAGTTCATTTTTGAAGTCTACCATTATTTTACTGGCTAAATCAAGATGGGCTCTTTCTCTGCCTCTTAGCAGCATTTCCACCTTAACTTTATGGCCCTGTTCTAAAAATTTCTTGGCTTGATTCACTCTAATTTCTAAATCGTGTTTGCCGATTTTTAAAGTAAGCCGGATCCCCTTAATTTCTACCCTTTTCTGCTTAGCTTTTTGTTTGCGTTCCTCTTTTTCTTTTTGGTATCGGTATTTGCCGAAGTCAATCAGCTTGCAGACGGGTGGATTAGCCTCAGGCGAAACCTCTACCAGATCTACTTCTTTTTCCCAAGCCATGCTTTGAGCTTGGGTAATGGGAATAATTCCGACTTTTTTCCCTCGCTCATCAATCAAGAGAACCTCTGGAGCTCTGATCTGCAGATTCTTTCTTAAACGTTTGTTGTTATTGAAATTTGGTTTAAAAATTGTTTAGGAAGGTTAATTGTTAATTGAGAACTGTATTTAATGCCTTTCGACTCGTCTTGTATTCGCGGGACTCGCTCAAGGCACTCGATTCGCTTGCGAATAATAAATTTGGTCGGAGTCCCTTAGCAAAACAAAGACTATTAATTATGCCTCTCGGCTTCGCTCGAGACACTCGACTCTTGTCTGGATAAATAGATTACGCTTTTAGTATACATTGGTCGAAGACCACGAGCGAGGAGGAGTGAAACGACGACGAGTCGAGTGGTGGAGATGAGGGGCCTTTCACCCCTGTCTAGAAAACCACTGCAAAACTATCTACAAACTTAGTTTGCTTTGAATTTCAATTCTGGCATAAAAAACAAACGAAACTGTCAGAATCTATCCCCGAAAGTTTTTCTGACCGGTTTGGGGTAAACAGATCAGTAAGCTCGATAAAATGGCACCCGTTTTTGTCCATCGAGCATCAACAAAACGGATGGCAATAGGTTTTTAGGCTACTGCGGGCGCCAAGCTAAGTGATGCGAAAGCATTCTTAACTTTGGCCATAAGTGATTTGGCACTTATTTTGGTTTTAGATTTGATGACGGAGATCTAAACTCCGGATTGCCAGCTTTGCAATGAACATTCTATCGATTTTATAACATCCCCATGCAAGTTTTAAGGGCTTGTTTTTCCTCTTAAGGCTCGTCTAATTTCTCGATCGGTCGCTCTTTTCTTAAGCGTCTCTCTTTTGTCTTGTTTTCTTTTTCCGCGGCCTAAACCGATTTCAACTTTGACTAAGCCTTTCTTAGTATATACAGCCAAGGGAAGTAGTGTCAAGCCCTTTTGGCCTGTTTTGCCGATTAATGATCCAATCTCCTTTTTATTTAAAAGCAGCTTGCGGGTACGCGTGGGATCATAGTCTTTCTGCGAATCTTTAGCCGATTGGTAAGCGGCAATATGGCAATTAATCAGCATTGGTTTTTCATCTACTATGGAAACAAAACTGCCCTTCAAATTTATTTGTCCGGCTTTGGCCGATTTCACTTCCGGTCCACTCAGCACTAAACCCGCTTCCCACTTGTCTAGGATTTCGTAATCGAAAAAAGCGCGCTTATTTTTTGCCAATGAAGGCATTGCTTGTAGATTTAAGGAAAGATTCAAACTAATAATTTTTTCACTTTCCTTTGGGCTGATTATTTGTTTCCGTATTTTTTGATGAATTCTTCCGTCAGCCGACGAGCTTCGGTGTCAGTGGGCTGAATAGGCGGAGATTTCATGAAGTAAGAAGCGGGCCCTTCTATCGCTCCGCTTAATTTGTGGTCAAGCGCCAGTTTACAGCAGCGTACCGCGTCAATAATAATGCCGGCGGAGTTGGGTGAATCTTCCACCGACAGTCTAAGTTCCAGGTTCATGGGAACGTTTCCAAAATGCCGCCCTTCTATTCTTAAGAAACAAACTTTATTGTCTTTTTGCCACGGAACGTAATCAGAAGGTCCAATGTGAATATTGTCTGGATCAATCGTAAGATTCCGAGCTTCGATCTGTGATTTTACCGCATTCGTTTTAGATTGCTTTTTAGAAATCAGCCGCGTTCGCTCCAGCATATTGTAAAAATCCATGTTGCCGCCGGTATTTAACTGGTAGGTTCGGTCAACCGGCATGCCCCGATCCAAAAAGAGATTCACCAAGGTTCGGTGAAGAATAGTGGCTCCGACCTGGGACTTAATATCGTCTCCGATTACGGGCAGACCCTTTTCTTTAAAACGGCCTTGCCAGTATTTTTCCCGGGCGATAAAAACAGGAATGCAGTTGACCATGCCACACCCCGCTTGCAGTATTTGTTCCACATACCACTTGGTCGCTTCTTCTGAACCAACGGGAAGATAACTAACCACCACATCAGTCTTGGTTTCTTTCAATATTTTTACAATATCAGCGGTCGGGCCGGGCGCCTTTTCTATCACCTTTTTAAGATAGTGGCCTAATCCGTCATGGGTCATTCCTCTTTGGACTGTAATGCCCAAATGAGGTACTTTGGCAAAACGGGCGGTATTATTAGGCTTGGCGAATATAGCTTCAGAAAGATCTTTACCCACTTTCTCCTTATTGATGTCAAAAGCGGCAGAAAACTCAATATCCCTGATATGATAACCGCCCAAATTAACATGCATCAGGCCGGGAACAACCTCCTTCTCTTTGGCCTTTTGGTAATAAGACACTCCCTGCACGAAAGAAGAAGCGCAATTGCCTACGCCGATAATGGCCACTCTTACTTTTTTATTAGGCTTTTTTTCCTTTTTACTTGGCATCACTGTTTTTAAGTTAATAATAGCAATTCCTAATTGGATTTATCCCGTTAGAAGCCCAGCTTAGCTAGCGTTAATCAATTGTGAGAATTAATGCTCTCTAGGGGCGAGCCCCGTTAGAGATAAATCTCTAACTGGGCGAGCTTCTAACGGGATTTATTAATAATAGATTAGGTTCAATAATAATTCAAGTGCCATTAAAAGCGTGATTCTCTGCCGCCTTTGCGGGGAAATCGCGCCTTCAAAGGCTATCTAGCTGAATTTTATAACCTTTTGTCAATCTCTTCCACTTTTAACTAAATTGAAAAAAAACGTTATAATAGAAAAGATGATCGAAAGAAAAATCCAAGAATTAATCAAAAAGGCGATTGTTGAACAGCAACAGGCCGGCCGCTGGCCTCATTTTGAAGTTCCGGCTATTGCAATTGAATCCCCGCAATTAGCTGAACACGGAGATTACGCTTGCAATATTTCTTTTCCGCTAAGCGGGCTTTTAAAAATAAGTCCAATGGAAATTGGCACGGTGCTTCTGTCGGGAATTAGAGCAATGGTTCAAGAAAATAAAATGATCAGTCAAGTAGAACTGGCCGCGCCGGGATTCTTGAATTTCAGCTTGGCGCCCGCCTGGCTCAATGGTGCAGTCGATACGATAAACCAAAAAGGGGCCGAGTTCGGAAAAAGCAATGCCGGCCGCCAAAAAAAGGTGCAAGTGGAATTTGTTTCGGCTAATCCTACCGGTCCCATCCACGTTGGTAATGGCCGCGGCGCTTTTTTAGGCGACACTTTGGCAAATATTTTGTATTGGGTGGGGTATCGGGTAGAAAGGGAATATTACATCAATGATCTTGGCAAGCAGATTGAGATATTAGGGGAATCAGTAACCAGAAGGTATCTCCAGAATCAGGGAATTCACGTCCCTTACCCGGACTATTGCTATCAGGGAGAATATATTAATGAAATAGCCAAGTCGCTGCATCTGAAAAACTATACTTTAAAAAATGCCCAAAAGATTAACGAGATAAAAAATAAGATCAAACAAACTGTTCTGAAAAAGATGGTGCGGGAAATCCAGAATCTGCTCACCAACAAACTGCGCGTTAAGTACGACGTCTGGTTTTCGGAACAATCACTCTATGATTCCGGCCAATTCGAGCGCACTCTGAATAAATTAAAAGAGAAGGATCTGACGTATGAAAAGGAAGATGCCCTTTGGTTTAAGTCAAGCGGTTTTGGCGATGACAAAGACCGCGTGCTGATCAAAAATGACGGCGCTCCCACTTATTTTGCCAGCGATATCGCCCACCATGAAGTGAATTTTTTGACTAATTCCAAAAAAATAAATATTCTGGGCGCTGACCACCATGGCGATGTTCCCCGGTTGCAAGCGGCCATGAGCGCTTTGGGGTACCAGGGCAAGTTGGATATTATTCTGGTTCAGTTCGTGCGATTGGTCGAAGGGGGATTCGAAGTTAAAATGTCTAAACGGGGCGGCTCCTTTATTACCTTAGAAGAATTAGTAGACGAAATAGGATTAGATGTCGCCCGTTTCTTCTTTTTAATGTATAGTACCGCCACGCACATGGATTTCGATTTAAGCCTAGCTCGAAAAAAGTCCGAAAAAAATCCGGTTTTTTACGTCCAATATGCCCACGCCAGAATTTGTAGTATAATGAAAAAGCTCAAAATTAAAAAAGGCCAAGCCAAGCCCAAAAGTAACGAGACCGAGCTGAATCATCCTGCCGAACTGGCGCTCGCTAAAGAGTTGATTAAATTTCCCGATTTATTGTTGAAGATCAGCCAAAATTACGAAATTCACCGCCTGCCATTCTATGCCGTTGAGATTGCCAAAAAGTTTCATAATTTCTATACTCAGTGCAGAGTGATTGATCAGGGGGAAGTAAATCAAGCAAGGCTGGAGTTGATCCAGGCGACCCAAGTTGTTTTGAAAAACGTTTTGAGTTTGATGGGAGTTACGGCTCCGAAAAAAATGTAGAGATATATTGTTGAGTTGTTATATTGTCGGCGATTTCTTAAATATTCAAAACAATATAGCAA
>PFMD01000052.1:0-2756 GCA_002784945.1 Candidatus Kerfeldbacteria bacterium CG_4_10_14_0_8_um_filter_42_10 | reverse complement strand
AATGAGTACTTCTTGTTTTTTGATTGGCGGGTAGCTGACACTAAAGAATTCCAACAGAAAAATGTCCGAATAAAATACTTTCCCTTTTCCCAGTACAAACGGTACCTTCCCTTCACTTATTCTCATATGTTGATTTCCGCCGTTTTAATCAAAGAAAGACTGGACATTTTTCACGCTCCGGCCAACACCGCTCCGTTGACCTATACCGGAGACGTTGTCTTAACCATTCACGACTTGGCAATTTACCGCCATCCTTATTGGTTCCCGCGGGGACAAACCTTCAGCACTAAATTCTTGGTTCCCAAAAGCGCTCGAAAGGCCAAAAGAATAATTGCCGTATCGCAAGCAACCAAGAAAGACATCATCCGATTGTTTAAAATAAACTCGGAAAAGATAAAGGTAATCTACGAAGGAGTAATTCAGCATATCGGAAGTAAATTAGCAAAAAAAGCATCGAAAGCCCAACTTCAAAAAAAATACAAAATTGGCGAAAAATATCTGTTATTTGTCGGAACGCTTGAACCGAGAAAGAATTTAATGAATCTAATCAAAGCCTTTAATAGCCTTCTCTTGAAGAACTACCGCAAGTTTAAGGACTACGAATTGATTATAGCCGGAGGCAAAGGTTGGAAATACGAAGAGATTTTTAAGACGATAAAACAACAAAAATTCGGTTATAAAATTCGGTTTTTAAATTACATTCCCCACGAAGAGAAAGTGGTTTTAATGAAGAATGCTACTTGTTTTGTTTTTCCTACGATGTACGAAGGATTTGGATTGCCGGTTTTAGAAGCAATGAGTTTGGGCACGCCGGTGATTACCTCTAAAATTTCTTCTCTGCCGGAAATAGCGGGCAATGCCGCCGTGCTGGTTAATCCTAATAAAATGGAGGAAATTACCGCCGCTTTCAACAAAGTGCTGGCTAATAAAAATTTGAGACAGAAAATGAGCAAAGCGGGTTTGGCGCAGTCACGGAAATTTAACTGGAAGAAGACCGCTCAAGAAACGATGAAATTATATCGGGAAGTCTATCAAGAAAAAAAACCGAAGAAGAAAGTAAAGAAGCGTTAGGTTATAGGTGTTAGTATTACTCTGGAGCACCCGCCCCTCTTGAGCGCGATTAAAATTATCTTTTAGGTATAAATTGTTATATTGTTTTATTGTTAAATTGTTGAAAAATAATCTTGAAATAATAAAGCAATATAACAATAAAACAATCGAACAAAATAAACGACATGTTTTGGAAACAAACGGAAAAAGGAATACGGGTTAATTTAAAAGTGATCGCCAACTCCAAGAAAAACGAAATCGTCGCAGAAAACGGCGATTTTTTGAGAATAAAAATAAAGGCAAGAGCGGAAAAAGGAAAAGCCAATAAAGTCCTTAATGAATATTTGGCTAAATTTTTCGGAGTTGCTAAAAAAGACATTGTAATAATAAAAGGCGAACATAGTCATTTTAAAACGGTATTTATCGGAATTGATAAAAATAATTTTTTGCGGAATTTGAATTGCATATTTTCTACAACAATACTGAAATTACCAAATAGAAAAAGTCCTTCTTCTGGAAACATGAGGAATTGAAGGACTTTTTTGTGCTGTGAGCGGCGAGATTAGCCAAGATAAGCGCGAAGTTTCCGCGAACGAGAAACGTGGCGCAGGCGTCCTATCGCTTCTTGTCTAATTTCCCGAATACGTCTGGGGGAAAGGCGCAGTTTTTCGGCGATCTTGTTTGTACTCATCGGTTTTCCTCCGTTGAGACCATAAGAGAGGCGAATCACACTTGCTTGTTGAGGAGTAAGCGTTGCCAGGGCGCAGTTGATTTCTGCGCGCAGATCATCTGTTCGGAATACTTTATCCTGGCTTTTTTCCCCGTCAACGGACGCGATTACTACCGGCGTCCCAATCTGATTGGCTTCGGCCGGAGTAAATTCGTCTTCCTCTAGAAACTCGGCGAGAAACAGGGTGGGACCGGAACCATCCTTTAACGGTAGAGCCTTACTTATTTTGTCGGCTTGTTCGATGGTTTTGAGAATTGCCGTTTTAACCGGGTCTTCGAGAACCGAAGCCAGGTTTTCCTCTGCCCGCAGGGTCACACCCGAGCGGATCTTTTCTCTCATGGCAATCATTGCTTCTTTGATCAGATCGGTGACGCTGATGCCGACTTCCTCGGCCTCTAAACGGTGGCACAAAACCACTTTCAAGATCAGAGCGCCCTGGCTTTTGATTAGGTTGATCATCGCCAGCCTGTTGCAGCGCGATCGGTAAGCGGCGAGAAGCGCGTTTTCGTCAGCTCTGGTCGGCTGCGAATCGGACGTCTGCTCGAGCAGCAATCCCAGCACTCGATTGTCAACCTGTGTTTCTTCCAGCAATTCAGCCAGCTCTTTTCTGAAATTGGCTAATTCTACGGGTGTTGCTCGTTTCACGGCGGTCTCCTTGGCCTAAAGATTTAGGCCCGTTAATCCCAGACATAACAAAGAACCATTTTTAATCCAATATAATAACGTTTTGCGATAGAATTGTCAATGTCTTAATTTTCTATTATAATTATCTCAAACAGAACCGTTTTCTTATGGCTAAAAACGAAAAATCAGAACAAAATCAGTTTCGTCCTGACTTTCCTAAGCAAGAAGAGGAAATTCTTTTGTTTTGGAAAAAGAACAAAATATTCGAAAAAAGTCTGGCCAAAAACAAGGATAAGCGTTTCATTTTTTTTGAAGGCCCGCCCACGGCTAACGGAAAACCGGGCATCCATCA
>PFMD01000075.1 GCA_002784945.1 Candidatus Kerfeldbacteria bacterium CG_4_10_14_0_8_um_filter_42_10 | reverse complement strand
GGGACCAAGGATGGATTGGTTATTTGAGAAACCATAATATTCCCTTCTTTCATTTTTCCCATTTCCTGCGCTTCCGCTATTACTTTTACCACTCCTTTGGCTTTTCCGGGACAACCGCATTCACCGATTAATTCCTTGATTTTTTGGGGCTTGGGCATGCTTTTTAGAATCGGCTCCATTATCTTGCGGGCTTTTTGCCCGGTATAAAGGACCAGTTTTCCTTTTTCCGGAAAATAAACGGAGTGTTTAAGTATCTCGTTGGCCAAATCCGCCGGAAACTTTTTCTTTTTAAAAATATTTACCAAATCGCCGTCATAAATGGCATAAATTTGTCTTAAGGATACTTGAAATTCACTGGCCACTCTTTTGAGCAAAGGTTCCATAAAACAATACGATTGATACAAAGCATCCATTCTCACCACTTTGCTATGAATAATCCCGGTCATAAGTTCAAATAACTTATGATGGTATCTATCTATCTTTAATTTCTTGAACCACTTTTTTTTATCGTTCTCCAAATTATCCTGATTTTTTTTCATTAAAACCGCTTTACGGGACAAACCCTTTTTATTCAAGCTTCGTCGGAAAATATCAACAAAATAATCAATCTTCAAGGCCGGGCCGGTCCAAGAATATTGCAGCCAATAATACTTATGATGATGCTTAGTTAAATCACGCCAGCATTTTTTAAAATTATTTTGCAGTATTTTTGTCGCTTCAGCTAAATCGTCAGTTGATTTAAGCTTATTGACCAAAGTTTTGTTTTTTTGATAACGAGCCACCAAAACCAAGAAGTCGTATTCCTCTTTTTGATTATAGCTCCAAGTTAAGGGGGTAGTCAGCTGTTGAAAAAGTTCAGAGGCTTTCGGCTGATCGGAATTTTCTTTCGATTTCAAGTAATCAGTTAAATAAGAAGATAAGAAAGTATTATTTAACTCCAAAAGATTAGGAATCATGCCTAAACACCACAACTGATAATGCAATTTATGGTAATTGGCAAAATTGGAAACTATTTCTTTCCAAGAGGCTTTGGGAAAATCGACTTTCCTTATTTTATTATTAAAAGCAAAGAGAGTAGCGGCCGCTTTTTCTATTTCCTCTAGATTTTGACCTAATAACTTAGGTTTGGCTTTAACTTCTTCAAAGTATCTTTGACCGATATTATTCCATTCGCTTTTAGAAAAATAAGCGTATTGGACGTCATCTTTAAATTCCCAAACTTGTTTTTCTAAAGTGTAGCCGATATTTTTCTTTAATTCCGAATAAAGACCGTAAATATAGGGGCTATGAAACCAGTATAACCCATACCATTCCCCAAAGATAAACCAATCTTGTTTTTTTGATTTCGGCATATGGACTATTATATTCTTTTAACTACCCCCTTTGTGGCATCCACCTCCACTAAATCTCCATCCTTTAAAACTTTAGTAGCGATTTTGGTGCCGATGACGCAAGGGATGTTCAATTCTCGAGAAACGATGGCCGCGTGCGAGGTTACCCCGCCTTGTTCCGTGACAATGGCGGCCGCTTTTTTCATGGCCGGCACAATGTCCGGATCAGTGGCGATGGATACCAGAATATCCCCGTTTTTCATCTTACCCATATCAGAAGCCCGGATGATTATTTTTACCGCTCCTTGCGCTCTGCCGACGCAGCCGGTTTGACCCTTAATTTCGCTGACTTCTGCTTGAACGGAGCTCTGGATTTGGGCAGCCAGCTTTTTGGCTTGTTGGGCAACAAATATTTTTTCTTTCCCTTTTTCCAAATAATAGACGCAAAATTTAGTTCTCTGCCGAAGGATATTTTTGTTTACTTTCTTTTTACCCAACAAAGCCGCGCCCACTTCCGAAGTAAGCATAAAACGAATCTGCATTATGGATATGCCCAGCCGCTTGGCGATTTCTTCTAAAACCGGCTGCATGCGGTAGACTGCGTAAATCTGGGCGAAGCGCCGGTAGATTTTAGTCACCATAAAATCGCCCCAGGTTTTGAACAAAATATTCCAAGGATGCTTAATTTTCAATTTTTTGATTAGCCTTTTTCTTTTTACCAATAACTCCGAGTATTCTCTTTGCTCCTTTTTTAGAGTCTGCCCAGCGCTGGTATTATGACCCACCAACCGAACGATTTCTTTAAGATAATAATCAAAGGTATATATGCCGTCTTTCCCGATCCAGAGATATTTTACGTAATAATACTTAAGATAATGCTTTTCGATCAGCTTAAGTACCTGGATTTTAATTTGATCTTTAATGGCGCTGACTTTTTTTTCAAAAGCCTCTTCATATTCCGGAGTATGCGTTTCCAGGCCGTACACAGCGGCATCATGCTCTCGAAACTCTTTGAAGAGCTGAGCGAATAATTTTTTATGGTAAGCGTCTTTTTGAATTTTAGCGGCCAGACCCAAAAATTCCTCCCGTTCCATTTGAATTAAAGATTTCTTGGTAGGAGTGGTTAAAATAACCAAATATTCATTGACTTTGTCTTCAGGAACGTCAATCGCTCTTAAGTACTGCTTTCCTTTTTCGGTAAGATTGTTATGGAACATATCAACTGCTACCGGCAGCCACCCCCACTGGTAATATTTGGTATGAATTTCATCGTGCCTTTGATAAAGTTCCCACAGCTGGCGGTTGGAATATTCATTTAAATATTCCTGGGGCAGATAATGAGCAAAGTAGCGCAGTTTATCGGACCATTCCACAATTTCTTTATTCGCTTTGATGGTAAAAGAGGGATTTTGGATAAACTTTTTTACCAGATGATCGCCCACCTCTTTGGAATCCTGCTCGCCATAATAAAACCATAGGTGATATCCTTTAAAGAGAGTGAGTATTTTCTGATACGCTTTTCCTCCCGGCCGGCTGAATTCATTAACGAAACAGGAAAGCCAAATTTGGCCAAAAAACAGATCCATGTCCGGGATGTCTTCGCCTAAATACCAGGGATCCTGGTTATTTAGGTATTTAAGATGATTTTTCGTCATATTTTAAGCAATTAAAATGAGTTTAGGTATACAAAAATTCTACCATATTGTTGACGGCAAGACTAATTTTTGCTAATTTAAGATAATAATTCGCTCCTTTCACTTATCTAAAATAGGGGGATACCCAATGGGAAGAAATGGTGACAATAAAACCATTGAAGTCTGCTCTTTAGGATTAGGTCAAAGGGAAAACTACCCGCTGGCTGACGAACAAAATCTTTTACTGGTTTTTGACGTCAGCACCATTCCTTTTCCTAAGGAACAGTTTTCTCGCACCGACGGCAGCGATGGCAATGCCCTGCTGTGGCTGCACCGATGGTCTTGTGAAAAGGGTTGCACGTCCTTCATGCACTACCGCGCAATAATCCAAGATTACGTTCTGTGCGCCTTAATGACCAATGAAAAGAAAAAGACTCTGATCGTCTGCTTTGTCGGTGAAGATGGGCGCTATGCCTCAGTGGCTGCGGCCTGCCTTATCGGCAACTGGATTAAATCTTTCTTTCCGCAACTGAAGTACAAAGTTAAAGTTATTGTTCGCCACCTCGGCCTAGAAAAGGAGGAAGCGATGGCTTTGGCCGAAACAGCTTAAGTTCAAATCATCAAGAGAGGGAGAAAAAACAATGGTTCTCATCGAAACGGCTTGAGTTTATATCAGGTAAACTGGAGCCGCTTTTTTATTATTACCATTACTTTGGGTATACTAGGCCAGATGGAACAAGAGTAGAATAATACCAATAATCATTAACCTTTTCGTTCCCTAATCGCTTTGCTTAACCAAATCCCTTCATCGTTGACGAAAATAACTAAACATGTTAGTATTTTTAGTTAAAATACAGATAGTTCTTAAGACAACAATAGTTGCAACCAAACCCTTGCGGAGGTGTTATGTCCATTTACTTTGAGGCAGCCGCGAATCTCCTTCCATGGATGATTGAGATGAGACGGCAGGTGCACGCGCATCCCGAAGTCCGCTGGTCAGAGGAAGGTACAATTATGCTGATTAAGCAATTGAACTCATCCTCTTACAGCCACGCTTCATTCCTACATCACGATTACCAAGGTGGTTTCGTGCTCGATGTGATTAGCGGTATTGACCTGCCAATCATGGCTTTTCGAGCCGACCTGGACGCTCTGCCGATTCAGGAAGAAACCGGATTACCTTTTGCTTCCCAGGTTCCTGGAGTCTCGCACGCCTGCGGTCATGATCTGCACATTGCCATGGTACTGGGTGTAGCTCGCGCTGTAGCCGCCGGTCTGGTTAAGCCCACGCACAATCTTCGTCTGCTGTTCCAACGCGCGGAGGAAAATCCGGGCGCGCCGCCTGATCCAAATTCCGGCGGATACTACCTCGCCCAAGAAGGTGCTCTGATTGGAGTGACTAAACTGTACGTCTTACACGTACTCTCCACTCTGAAAACCGGCAGCATCTACAGTTGCGAAGGACCTATTATGGGAAATTCCGACCGAGTATGCGTCAAAATCAAAGCGCTGGGCGGACATGTTGCTCACAATGCCGACGCTCGTGACGTCAACGCTTTGCGCATCGCCAGTGAATGCATTCCAATGCTGGAAGCAATCGTGAATCCACTGGCCGGACGCAATATCTCCTGCGAGCCGACCGGTCTGATCGCCGGCAAAGGACAATCCAGCAGCAATATTATGCCTTCTGAAGCAGAAGCATGGCTCGCCTGCCGGACTTATCTGGGAGCCGATGAACGCACCGCTCTGCACGAGGGAATTAAACGCCAGATTTCAGGGAACGTTGCCCGTTATTCAAATAACCGCGCTTCCGCCGAAGTAACGGTTATCCCCGGACACCCCGCGACCATCAATCATGGCTTCGCTGGATTCAAAAGCACTCTAGAAGCCAGCGGCATTGCGGTACTGGACAAAGCGCCGGAATTAGGAGGCGACGATGCCAGCCATCTCGGCAACTATGTGGTTCAACAGGGCGGCGAGTTCGTTTACGCTTTCATCGGCGCCGGCGGTGAGGGTTTTGCGGATCATCATACTCCGCAGTTCAATCCTGATGAATCCGCCATGCAGCTCGGGTTAGAAGCATATCTGGCCCTAGCTTGCAGCTAATCATCATTCGTTCTTCGATGCAAAAAGGCCCAAAGACTGTCTTTAACTGGATAATCTGCGGGCCTTGTTTTATTACCTATAAAGGCTAGAACGACGTCGTTCCAGCTACCCGGGAATTGTGATTTTTTTACCCCATTAGAAGCCTTCGCTTGTTACGCTTATTATACTATTAGGTTTTTTTACCTTTCTACAAAGCTTCTAACGGGGTTTACTTAATTTTTCTGATTATTCCTTTATTAGCATCAACTTCTACTCTATCGCCGTCTCTCAGAGCTTTAGTGGCTATTTTAACACCGACTACGCAGGGAATTTTAAGTTCGCGGGAGATGATGGCCGCGTGACAGGTAATGCCGCCTTCATCGGTTACAATAGCAGATGCTTTTTTCATAGCGGTTAATAAATCCGGGCTAGTTGCTACTGAAACAAGAATATCACCCTTTTTCATTTTGGAAAGATCTTTCTTTTGGTTAATTATTCGGACCATCCCTGTTCCTTTGCCGGAAAAAGCGGGCATTCCTTTTAACTCTTTGCTTTTTGCTCCTACTTTGTCCTTTACGAATTTCAGGTGATGGAAATGATTTTTTGCTTTTTGACCTTCAAGAATAATCGCTTTTTTATTTCTGGAAAATATCACTAAAAAGTTTTTAAGCCTTTTTTGAGCTTTGATTTTCAGTTTTTCAGAGCGAATGGCCAGTTGTTTATATTCTTCAGGCAGTAGATATTTTGATTCTAATTGAGTAAGGCCAAAACGCCCGCCTAATTCATCCTGAATAAATTTTAAGTGATATAATGCTTTTTGAAACTCGTATTGCCGAGCCCATTTGTAGTAACCTAGATTTCTAACCAGCTGAAATGCTTTTTGCTCTTGGGTGGTAAAGTGAAGTTTCTTTATTAATTTTTGGTAATTGCTTTCTGTCTTCTTTTCGTAGTTAGCTAATTCTCTTATTTTCTGATTGATGTTAAAGCCGAGTTTTTCAGCAACTAATTTTGCATAATATTTCCGGTTCCAACCTATTGAATTGCAAATATCAAAAGAAAGCCAATCGAATTCTTTTCTGATTTCATCTAATTCTTTGCCGAACTCACTCAATATTTCTTTAGAGGATTTACTTTTTCTCTTTTTTGCTTTGCTCGCCAACCGTAGAATCTTCAATTCTTGCTCTTGGGTTTTAAGTACTTTAGGAGGGTTGGTTAAAACAACTAGATATTCGGCAAATTTTTCAGGATTGCTTTTAGTTTTTCCCTTTAGGATTTCATCCATCTTTTGATAAAGAGGATTGTCGCGGTATCCTAAAAGAGGCGCTAAAGTAGCATAAGAATACATCTTAATAAACTTTTGATTAAACTTTTCTATAAAACTAATTAAGTCTTTTAAGGATTTTTGAGTGATATCAGTGCCTAAGTAATTTTCAGCAAATTTTCTAAGCTCACTAGCATAATTAAAGGATGCTTTAAAGGCATTAAAAATAAACTGAGGCGATTGGAGAGCTTTTTGGGCGATCTTTTTTGAAGTTTCGTTTAATTCCTTTTCGGGATAAAGATAAAAATTTTCGGCATTGTGCCAGTAATTACCCCCCGTGGCGATACGGCTTTGAGGAAACACTTTTTTAAACCCAAAAACAGTGGCTCTAGCCACTAAAGTCATCAAATGGGGTGGATAAGGCCGATCAGACCAAAATATTATCCATTTTGTCTTTTTAGCTTTCGGCATACTTATTTATCTGCTTTTATGTTTAAGGGTAGCGGGGACGACGTCCCGCTTCAGCGAGGCGAGCGTTCCTGCTACCCGCTGGCCAAAATTATACTTTTTTTATAAGGCCTTGAGCGGCATCAATTTCTACCTTGTCACCATCTTTTAAAACCTTAGAAGCGATTCTGGTACCGATAACGCAGGGTATCTTCAGTTCTCTAGAAACTATGGCCGCATGGCAGGTAACACCGCCCTCATCCGTGATGATAGCTTTGGCTTTTTTCATTGCCGGCAGTAAATTCGGATTAGTGGCCGGCGATACCAAAACATCTCCCTTATTCATTTTTGACATCTCTTTGGCTGAAGCGATTAATTTGACTATTCCCTTAACTTTTCCAGGATAAGCCGGCGTACCCTTAAGCTCTTTGATGTTTTTATCAGCTTGCTCTTCGTAGGTCATTTGAGCATATCTTTTAGCTTCTTGGCCGGTTAATAATTTTATGCCTTGATTATCACAGATTGACACGCAATGATTAATTCTTTGATTAATTAAAGGAACATTAACTTTTCCGGTCAACAGCCCTAATCGGATTTCAGCCGGCATTAAATGTCTGGTTTGCTTAGGAGACAAATTCAAGCGCTTGCTGATTTCTTTAATTAGATTGTCGGTATTACGGCTGGCAATAAAAACCGCATCTTTGCGCAATCCTTTTAAATAAGAAAAAATACTGGCCACTTGGCACCAATGTCTTTCTTCCGGATTTAAACTTAGCTGCTTTTTAATTTTTATCTGATCATGCTTAGTCTTTTTTTCATCGAATAATATTTTTTCTAACTTTTGTCGGGCTTTTACGTTTTGCCTAATACTGCTGGCCAATAATTCAATAAAATAGTTTGCGTTCAATATAACCGGCCCATCGTAGTGATACTGCAGCCAATCGAATTTTTTAGCATAGTCATTGATGGTTTTTTTTAAATTCGGAAATTCCATCAAACCTCTTTCTATTTTAGCTGTATCTTTTGTCTTAAAAAGGATTACCGCTTTCTTATTTTTTTGGATTAAATCAATCAGTTTAAAAAAATCAATTTCGCTTTGTTGAATCCAAGAACGTTCGCTGGGCGCACCGATAATACCATAGGCCTCGCCTACAGATATTCGGCTATTTTTTTGTTTAACTCTTTTTTGTAAAAATCCCATTATCCGATTAGTCAACATAAAATGCTCAAAATCGGCTAAATTTGGAACTTCGCCCCACATATTAAGTTCCAGCCAAATATCATAAATTTTTCTGAAAGAATAATAAATACGAGAATTGGAAAACTTCGTAAGATCGGCTTTTTTATTCTTTTCACTTAATGATATTAAGTTTTTTGCCGACTTTTTTGTTCCCGCATAAACCTGATCCAAAAATTTTTTGTCTTTGATTAATCTATCTAAAACTAATTGGCCTAATTTTTCCCAAGATTTTTCTTTGATTGTCCAATCGGTCTGCAAAGAATATTTCCAACTGGCATTTTGGTAAGTTATTAATATGCTTCGGTCATTTACACCGATTATCTTTTTCAATTTAGTGCCGGCGGCTTCGGTATAATTTAAGGCATGCATTAATGGGCTAGCTTCTTCTTTAGCCGCCACTTTATATTTTTTTGAATGTTTAGAGTTAATCATTTTTTTAATATTTGGATTTAATAGCGTGCTGATAAACAAAGTACCAGGAAATAAATAAAGCAATGACTCCGACTAACATTATCACCGAGAACAGCTCTTCTGATTCCACCAACAACCTTTTAACCGACTCCCAAACCGTCACAATAAAGAATGGCGTGAATATTAAAAATAATACGAGATCTTCAATCGGCACTCCGTAGATTTTGAATCCGATTATTGATTTGGAATTATATTCCCAGATAAAAAATTTGTCTCTTCTTCTCTGTTTGACCGCCCAAATTTCAAATATTCCGCCGACAATTAAAGAAATTAAAATCACAATAAAGAGAGCCTTGCAATTGAAGTCTTCTTTAATAAAGTAGAACAGAATCGCCGCAGGAACTCCCAATAAAAAAATATAAGCGAGAGAGAATAGAAATCTTTTCATTCTTTTGACTTTTTAATTTTTCCGCCAGAGGCGGATCCGCCACGGGCGGAAACTTTTGACTTTTTTTCTGGCGTCCCCGAGAGGACTTGAACCTCTGGCCTTGAGATCCGGAATCTCACGCTCTATCCAGCTGAGCTACGGGGACCTAATTTATATCCAGTATAACACAAAAATTTGCTTAAAAGAAGGCGAAATTCGCTAATTTCGCCCTTCTGAAAAGAAAATCCCATTGTCTTTGAAACAATGGGGTTACGCTGCAAAAAGTGCTATTTAAGAAGGCGGAAATTTTCCTTTCTAGGCATCACCGATCGTAAAATTCGGTAAATATCCGGCCTGGGATTTTCATGCGGCCGGCGTCCTGTCCAGCCTGCCATTTTCCGCATTCTCGCCTCTACCGCTCCACGGAAGGTACCTGGCATTTGCTTCATTGTATCCCTCCTTTAACGAATCAGTTATTTGACAGCTTCTATTATCTGCTATCGCTAATTGTTTTTGGTATCTCCTCAACTAAATCAGAAGCGCTGTAATAATATGATACTTTTTTCTTAAGCCGATCACCCGCTAATCCATTTAAATAGGTTCCGGCGCAAGCGGCCAGGTATAAATCATTGGTAGTGGCCAAGGCGGCGATTAAACCGGCCAGAACATCGCCGGTTCCGCCTTTGGTCATGCCTTGGTTGCCCGAAGTATTATAGCTTACTCTATTAGGAGAAATAATCAAGTCTTTTCCTAAGGTTTTTTTCGCTTTCAAAACAATGATGCCATTATATTGCTTGGCTATTTTTTTAGCATTTGCCTCGGTCGCTTTAATTTTAAAAAGGGATCGGAACTCGTTGGCGTGCGGGGTAATAATGCAGTTTTTGCCGAGATATTGCTTATTCAATATTTTTAGAGCGCCGGCGTCTAAAACAAATTTCTTGTCAGAATATTTTTTTAAAAGTTCGTTCGTTAATTTTTTTTCGGCGTTTCCTGTTCCCAAACCAGGGCCAATTAGAATAGCATCTGATTTTTTGGCATAGGATAAAATTTCTTTCCTAGTAATGGTGATAAATTCACATAATTTTGATTTCATTTCATTAATCAAACGGTTGTTTTCTGGAACCGAGGAAAAATAAACCAAATCCACTATTTTTGAAGCTGTTTTCGCAGCCAAAAGAGGCGCGCCATGATACTGTTTAGAACCGCCGATAATCAATAAAATCCCATTGTCGCCTTTATGGGAATGGGGCTTTGGTTTTTTAAGAGATTTTATTTCTTTTGGACCGATGAGAGGCATTTTTGGATTTTAATATCTAACCAATCACTCCTCGTTCGCACCCTAGAAAGGGTGCTCTCGAGGGATAAACAATTTATTTTCAAACCGAGCGCACGTTTTCTAACGTGCGATCGGTGTTAATTATTGATTATCAAACCCTTCCGATTTAGCCAAAGCGACGAACTGCTTCCATCTTTTTTCATCTTTTTGCCATTCTCTAAGATTTTTCCAAAAATCATGCATTTGACCGGCCAGTTCCTTAGAGATATAGCCATGCTCTTCCATATAATGGACTAAATCATTATGTTTTACAAAAGAATGGATTTTAATTCCTTTTTCTTTATAGTATGGGAGTTTTTCCACCCCGGCATCGTAGAGCACTAAAACGTCTTTTACGATCAAACCCTTTCGGTACAATTTTTTGATAAACTGTTCTTTAGTTCCTCCGCTACCAATGCCATCGTCTACCACTAGCACTCTTTCTCCTTTACGATATAAACCTTCTAACACCGGCCTAGTTTGAAAACCACTTTCCTTTTTATACCTAATGTAGACGAACGGCTTTTGGGAAGCGAGCGACACCGCCATGGCCAAAGGGGTTCCGGATACGGCGGTACCGGCCACTAAGTCAATCTTTTTACCTTTCATGAATTTGGCAATCTCTTCAGAAATTATTTTCATCTTGTCCGGCTGAGAATATAGTTTCTTGCTGGCAATATAGAGCGGGGAGGGATAGCCCAATGATCCATAAAATCGGCCAAACATAAAAAATCCGAAATCACTTAGCAGTTTGGCAATACGTTGGTTCATATTTTTTATTTTATCCTTTTAATTTTTTTTGTAAACAAACGAAGGCGCGACGTCGACGTCGCGCCTTCGTTGACATTTTATTTCCTACTTTACTTTTTCTAATAATAACCTTACCCCATCATCTTTCAATTCTTGCCAAACATATTGGCCGGTTACTAAATCACCATAAACCATGCCCTGTACTTGGGTGCTGCCTCGATGGACTAAGATATTCTCCAGCTGAACCCCGATGCGGGCGGAATCGGAATTAGACATTCCTAATTGATTTTTCAATACTCTTTGTAGAAAAAGACTAAGGTAGGGGGCGGTAAATCCCTGGCGCTGGAAATCCGCCAGAATTTCCGGCCGGTACTGTTTTTTGAGGAGGGTTTTGAACAATTCGCTTATTTTTTCATCTTGCCGGAATTCTTCTAACAGATTTCCTTTTTGGGCAATGATTCTTAAGACGGCAATGGCTTTGTATTTGTCTTTCTGGTTCAAAGCGGCCAAAAAGACCGGTTTTAAAGAAGCTAAATTGTCGGTAGCCGCTTTTTCTAAGCTACTTTCTTCTTTATGAAGCAATGTTCTTTCCTGCTCTGGTCCTAAAAATTCCTGCAGTAATTTTTGACGAGGATCTACCGCTTTTTTGGACGTTTCCACCGACAATCTAATGGGAATGCCCTGCTGAAAATCGATTAAGTCGCCGTTTTTATCAACAAAGCCGACGCTTTCTTCTACCCCTTCCAGCGTCATGGAAGAAAGTTTCAACCATTCATACAGCGTGAAGAGCTGCCTTAATTTATTCTTTTCAATCGCGGAAAGTTTAACGAAATTAGAATTAGAAAAAAAGTACTGGGCCTGGTCCACGGTATTCACATAGCCGGTTCCCACTTTGCCGAAATAATCCTTGAACCAATTCTGAATGGTGCCGGGCAATGTTTTGCCGTTAACCTGAATTGGGACTGAGGAAATAACTTGAGTATTGCGCGTCAGCGCTTCCCGCAGCCTTTTTTTAAAAGCGTCCCGTTCGGTTATTAGAATATTGATCAGTTTAGCCTTAAGGCGAAGCTGCGGATCGAATTCTTCCAGGGCGAGCGCATCGCAGATACAGTGCTCAAAAAAAGATTCGATGTCGCGTTCGGTATAGTGATCCAGCGCGGAGAAACGGAGCCGGGAAACCAAAACAAAGTACTTTTTATTAATATCGTTGATTTCCTCCCGATCCAAAGATAATGCTTGGGCGATTGTTTCCGCCAGCTGCTTGGTTTTTATCGTGGGAAAGCTCATCAGTTCATAGCCGTCTTTAAAAACCCTCTCGGAAAAAGACGGCTCCATGAGCCGATCGGCACTTATTTCTTTTGGATCAATCATATTCTAATTGTAAAATAGTTCGCTTTTTTTGCTTTACGCTGTTTCGTCCCCAGTATCCTTTTTCTCTTTATCTTTTTGTTTTTCCTCCAGAGCCTTGGGTATGTTCTTTAGGAGATTATAGACCTTGCGCTGTTCTTCCAGTTTTTCAAATTTACCCTCGGTCGCGGCCAATTTCATATTATTCAGAAATGCCGACATTGTTCCTTGTAAATCTTTGGGAAGATGGCCAAGAGCTTCTCTCAATTTATCGATGCTGTCGCTCAATGTTTTGGCAAAGGTATCCTTATCAAGACCGCCGGAAGTATTGATATTGGTAAAGGCCGCGGCAAAGTCATCCATTACCTTTTTGAAATGTTCGGGCGGAACAGTGCCGAATTTTGCCGGGTTAGAATTTTGGATATTTTCTACAGCATCACTTCCTTCTTTTATTACCGTTGTTCCTTGAGATTCTCCACCTTCTGGTGAAGGGGGCTGCCCCTCAGCAGGAGCAGGAGGAGGAGTCGGCCCAGCGGAAACGGGGTGACGCAAACGGTCAATTCTGTGGTTGACGCCTTGGGTAGCACCGGTTTGTTCCACTTGCTTATAAATTTGCTCATCTTTGTCGACCTTATAACTATCTCCTTTATCCCATCCTCTGGCATGTCTTTCAGTATTAACATTATGGATGTTTTCCCAGAATGCTTTGTCTTGCTTGCTTTCTATGGCTTTAATAATTATATCATTGAGTTCTTTCTTGGCAGTAGCAGCATCTTTAGGATTACTAGTATCATGCACTCTCTTAACCAATGCCTCCATTTCGTTCTCTTTTCCTACGGCTCCGCCGGCTACTTTAGCGATAAGCCTTTGCAACTTATCTAATTCGGTATCACTCAGACCGTTGTCAGCTTGGTGCTGCCATTCCACGATTAAGTCAAGATTTTGCTGCAAGTCGTTAAGAAATTCCGGCTGGTAATGTTCCAGCTTACAGGATAGCAACGAGTCAACGCCGGTCTTAAGGTTCCATTTGCCCACGTTGTGCAGTTCGCGAAACATGATATCGCCTTCATCGTCAGCCCGCTCGGTGAAGAAATTCTGTCTTCGCTGGGAATTGGCGTAGGTACGGCCGGTCTTTTTGGCATTGTAAAGCGCCGATCGCTTCGCCGCAGCATCTTGCTGCCAGTCTTCCGTGGGATCCAATGGTTCAGTCCATTTAAAACGTTTATCGGCATCGTCCCATTCGGTAATGCCCTTGACCCAAGCATCGTTTTTCAACAATCCGCCTTCTTCCAAGTTTTGAGCAATGCGAAGCGAATCGCGGGTATCGCCGAACATGTGTTTTAAAGCTATAATCAGGTCTTTTTGGGTTACCTTGCCGGAGCCCCGGTTATACTGTTTCATAATATCGGCAAAAAAAGGCCGCTTCATCCATTCATTGATATCATGATTGCTTAGCAGAATGCGCATAGTCGCTTCCCCCTCGGCGATTTTATCTTGCCTAATACTGCCGTCTTTATTAGAAAATTCATTTTCCAGACGATAGGTTAGAAGTTCCTGTTCTTCTCCTCCGGCTTCAATCTCGGACTGCGCTTTATGAGACCGCGCTGCCCGCGCCAAAGTGGTATAGTCGGTTTTTTCAGGCTTAAAGCCACCTGTAGGAATTAAGGGGATAAGCCTGTTCATAATATCCTGCCCCACTGAAACCGATTCACCCAGCCGCTGTTCTTCTTTTTTCGCCGCCCGCGCTTTCCAGGCAGGAGCAATGGCGCGCGCTTGCACGCCGTGCTCTTCTAATTTTGTTCGGGCTCCTTCTAAGTCAAAGCGCTTGCTTACCCACTTTCCTCCCACCCATTTCAAAGGTTTTCCAGACGCGATGCTCTTGGCCAGTGAAGTACGCGCAAATCGCTGTTGCCCTTTCGCCTGTAAGTCATCGATTCGCTTGGCTGTCCAGACTCCTCCGGCTTTGGCCGCGCGCATAGCCTGACGGATAACGGGGAGATTACCCGTCTTTAACCGTCCCACCATGCTTCCGGCAAAAGAGCCGCCCATTACTCCCAAAGATTGAGTCATCATCAAACCCATTATTAAAAGCGCGATGGTGATGATGAAATTAAACATGTTTTGAGTGGTCATTATTTCCGCTTGCCCCAAAGGAGCTCCGGCCGACGGGGAATTAAGCGTGATGGGCTGAGCGCTGCTGGTGGAAATAATTGATAAAGCAAGCCATAAAAAGAAAGCTAGTAATGGCCCGGAGAGGAGATTTTTGCCCAAAGATGACCACCAGGATGAAGCGTAACGCTGGGTATTCGGTAAAACTGTGGCGATATAAGCGATGGGGGCAAGAATCACCAAGACCCAAAGCATTAAAATTCGGGCGAGTAATACGGCGCACATGGCAAAAACCACGGTTATGGCCACTATTATCAAAGCGACTGACAAAATCATAGAGGCTACCGTCGACATAAGACTAATTTCGGCGGAATCGGCCGATTTGGCATAGGTCATCATCTTCTGGATATTAAAACTGACCGTCATAACAATAGGAGCGGAATCTTTAAAAGCATCCACAAAAGTCATCATTACCACTTGGGCAAAATCAATCAGAACGCCGGTGATGGTTTTGCTGAAATTAATCAAGACCGCCATGACAATCAGTTTTACCAAAGCGGTCCGGGCATGGTAAGTTTGAATTTTCAGAATGGTGCCGAAAGCAATAATCATCAATCCGATAATGAACAGCATGTTAGAAAGGTCCCGCACCACTCCCCAGCCAATATGGATCGCCGCCGGAGCGGAACTGTCGGTAAAGTGGTTGTATTGAGCAATAGCGATCAGCATATCAATAAATAAACCCAGAAGGCTGCCTAAAATGCCAACCAGCAATTGAGTAACCCATCCCACCACCGATATGACTACGTCTTGCGCGATATTAGTAACATCAAACCCTTGAGTTTCTGAGGTAATTAAAAAAACGCTCATTACAACAATTACCCCGATAATGACAAGGGGTTTATTTAACTTTAAATTTTTTGTTTTTATAAACTTGAGCATTTAGTGATTAATTAGAAAGCGGGGATAAAGAAACGGAGACTAGCGACCGGAGATCAGCTTGTAGCTTTTTAGATTAGTAGCTTATTAGGTTAGTAGGTTATTAGTTTCTTAGTTTTTTAGGATGTTTGGATTAACATGTTAGCTTGTGGCTTGCAGGAAATTATTTGGGACTTACCCCTCCTAACCTCCCATTAAAGCCTGCCTGCGCCTGCGCACCGGAGCGCTTCGGCGCACAGGTGCGCGAAGCCGGAGCTTCGCTTCGGCGAAGGCAGGGGGAGGAATATTGCTAACCAGCTACAAGCTAATCTCCTAACTTCCTACAAGCTAAAAAGCTACAAGCTGCATTACGGCGTTACATATACCCTTCCCGTAGCTCCGCCAAAGAAATCATAATTATAAGTATCTATGGCGCAATTGCGGCCATTGACATTGCAGAATTCCCAGTTATCTCTGGCCATTATTTCGATTGGGAATTCACAGCGGTTCATGGCTGGATTCCAGCCTATGTCTCCCGCAACACAAGTATAAGTATGGGATACCAAATGGGGTTCTGCCGGATCAGTCTTGGGAGCCCCGCCCCAATTGATTGATGGCGGATTAGTATCGTCTCCCCAATCAATGGTAAAGTCAACCAATGGCTGCTGGTCCGGATCAACCATACTGTTAAAGGTTAAATTGGCCACTCCGCCGGAAGCGAAAGTAACGTTATTTTCAGCGCCATTTACCTTGATATTATAAACGGTCGGGTAAATGCCGCAGTAATCGGCATCCGTAGATGCGTTAAACGCCGGCCGCGGACCAACTCCGGTGCCCCAGCAAGCGGGCATACTATTATAAGCGGTTACCCATTGAGATACAGCGGAAAAGTCTGACTCAAAAATACCCTGGTTCCAATTCCAACCCCAAAGACCATAGGGCTTGGCAAACAATCTCTTTAGGCGGTCAACTGACCAATTAAGGTCTTTGGAACCGGCAGCGGCTCCAATGCAAATTTCGTTTCCTGAGATATTGGGGCAATCGGCGTCAACTCGGCAGGTTCGCAAAGTATCACTGCAGGTGCCCACTCCTTGGCAGAATCCTCGATCTGATGAATCAGAACCGCAGTCAGTATCGTTAGCGCAACTGTGACCATCCAGGGAGTTGCCGCTGGCGTCTTTTCCCCCAACACAGAACTTACTTCCGCATTCATTCGAATTAATCCCATAATTAGGACCGCAGGCATAAGGCAAACCGGCCCGCACTTGATAATTAGGAGAAGGGGGACCGCCTGCAGGCGTATCATCCTTATCTTCAATGTAAGGCGGCTGATAGCCTCCTTCCGGGGAACCGCGGCTATCCCAGCCGGAACGGTCAACATCCGGATCAGATGGCGCGGCCACGACTGCTCCGAACGGTTCCGGATAAGGCAAATCATCCGGATGGCTGGATCCTTCGTAGCGGTAACCTAGATCCGGCACTACGTAGCTGGAACCTTCGCTCGTACGGCTGGCCCAGGCCTTGTTTTCGGTATAATCAACCACCTTCACCACATCAATACAGGATTGCCTTAAGTAAATCATTACTTTTAAAAACATTCCTCCGTCATATTCACTACCGTCCATTAACGTCCAATCCCAAGTGCTAAATTTACCGTTGGCATCTAAATTAGCAGTGACTACTAAACAATTCGAATTACTACAGCTTCCTTCATTCCAACCCATATGCCAACCATTACTTCGATCAAGTTCCCACTGCGTCCCCGCATTTGGCCAATCACCAGCATGGCTCCGGTCAATCACCTCTATAACGACTTTCTCAACTTCATCCTCATAAAAGCTAGCAAGGCTGGGACTAAAGGGAAAAATTCCATCCAGAATTGTATGGGCGGCACATCCGCCATAAAGTCCCCAAGGTTTAGCAATAGAAGGACTTTGATTATAAGCAGTAACTAGATCATAACCCTCAGCTTCTAAATCGTCACAATCGCTATCATCAGGATCCCAATACCACCAATAAGAAGATTCTAAAAAGACATTGGCGTTATCTCCGTCAGGTGTATATTCGTTGGTAATATCATATACAGTGCAATAAGGTGTTTCTGGTATATATCCGTCATTGGGAGGCGCGGTACAAGTAGGTGGAAATCCAATACAATTACAAATACCGCTATATCTTGCGCCGTATGGCCAACTTGTTCCGCTCCCGCTTAAGCCCTGATCGCCAACAAATCGGGATGTTGACTCCGCGCAATAGTAAAGCGGGGTCTTGCCCTGATAGCCGGCCGGGTCAATGGTGCCGAACACCGATGATTCGCCGGAAATTATATCCACCGGCCACCAGGTCACGCAGCGGTCCGGGTTGGTGGGATCCGTTTCAATGCAGTAGCCCTGCCAGCCGTTGAATGAAACCAAATCGTCATCCACATAATTGCAGGCTAAAGAATCATCTCGCGGGTAGGCGCGGCAGGAACGGGCTTTGTAGTCGGGAATGCCTGCGTTCGCCAAATGGTTGGCCGGTATCGGATACACCTTTCCCCCACTGGGCGGATCCCAGCCAAAGCGCATTGTGGCCGCTGATTCATTTTGGTAGTACTCAATTTTAATATTGTGCCAGCCGGCGGAAAGCCCGGTGGCGGTATGAGAAACCTCCCGGTCGCCGTCAATCCATTGCGCTCCGCCGAACACATCGGTATTCAGGTCATCTAAATAAAACTTAAGCCCGTCATTCACGTCAAACCAGAAAGTGTAATCGCCGGTTGTATCCGCCAGTACCTGGCCGTTCCAGCGCACCGCCGCCATTTCTTGGGTGTTGGCTTGGGTTTGGAGCGTAGGCAAAAAATCGCCAAAATCTAAGTAATTACTGTAAAGCGTGCTGTGGTAGTTGCCGAATTCCTTGGAAATGGAGGTAGTTAATTTGGTTTGAGGAATTAGTTTGTCATTGGGAATTTGGGTATGAAAATCTCCGGAACAGCTAGTGGTGCTAATGCAATAATCTTCGCACCAGTCGCCTAAAGGGCTACCGTCACAGTCAGCCGCTGGACTAAAGTTGGTCGCTCCGCCGCTCCAGCCGGTATCCGGTTCCTTAAACCAGCCCATTTGCGGCCCGCCCGAACCAATGGTATTATTCCATTCCACTTTAATGGGATGCCAGCCCGCTTCAAAATCTTTTTCCACGTAATATCCCTGAACCGGAACGGTAGACCATTTTGAAAACACCGGGGTAGACATATCGTCTATCCAAACCCTAAATCCATCGTCAATATTGAAAAACAACACATAATCATCCGACTGGTCAAAGTAAATGCCGCCAGTCCAGCGCGCCGAACTGGCACTTTCAAAAATATCTTGCGTGCTTTGAATAGGAACATAAGGATCCATTTCGTCAGAACTGACAACGGTATCTCCATTACCACAATGGTCACAATATTGTTGAGCTCCCGGCGGATTGCAATAAACGCAGGCGGCATACCAGTTTATTCTGGGCGCTAAATAAGGATTACCCGGGCAAGTGCTGGGGTCGGTTAAATTACCATCAGCAAAACATTCCTCATTTAATCCGGGATCTCCCACGTCTTGCCAGACTAAATCGTAGTAATCGCCGCGCAAGCCATTGGTATTGGCCGACTGCACCGCCAGCACCGGCTTTAAGGAAACATTATCCACTTTAAAGGGAATTTTAACTAACTGAATCTGGCAGCTGCCGCCCCCTTGGCATTCGTTGCCGATTGGGCAGGCTGTGCCGGCATTGGAACCGCCCACGCAATAAGGCCCTTGGGGCTTTAAGAGCAAATAGCTCTTTTCGTTCTCATTGGGAATATTTTGAACAGTATAGGGATCTAAAATATATTGCTGGAATCCTAAGGTGGCCGGAATTTCTCCGATCGGCTCTTCCCATAAAACTTGGCCATTGCCATCAATTTGGGCGAAAGTGGCCTGAATAATGTCAGCGCTGCTGCCGAATTCGCCAAGGAATCCTGCTTCTAAAGTTAGAGAGTATTCCTGATCATTTAAGATTGATCCGCTGTCCATTTCGCCTTTTACTCCGGTGCTGGTTGATGCCTGATCCGGTTCAAATTTTAAGAAATTATTTTCATCTAAAGCCTCGTTGCCCATGATGGTGCTATCGTTTTCCACTACCTGCACCGTTCCATTGTCAATCGCGGCCCAAGCAGGAAGAAGGCTACCGTTATTGCACTGCCCATTGACGGGCGGATCTCCGGATACGCATTCTGAATCAGCAATGCAGGGGTTTTTGGATTTGTCGTTTGAACTATCACAAACCAAGAAGTTGCCGTTGGGATCGGATTCAAAATCGCCGAAATTAATCAAATCATTTACGCTGGTAGCTCCGCCCATTCCCACTTCGTACATTTCGGAATAAGGGTACAGCCCTTCAATTATTTCGCAATGGTTTCCTGCTCCGCAATCGGAATCTTCGGTGGCAACGGTACAGCTGATGCTGGCGCCGGCGGTGCAGACTCCATTGCCGGTGCATTCCGCGTCGGTAGAACAGCTGGTGTAATCATTGGTTCCTCCCAAACAGATGCTTTGATTGCAGCCGTACATTAGGCCGGCGCTGACAAATCCCGAGTAATTTTGGAATTCGTCAAAATCAAATCCGGCCGTATCGCCGATTACGTTCACCGGGCTTTCCCCCACAAAACTGTTGCATTGGCCGCCGGGCCCAATGCCGTTACAGGCCCCGATTTCATAGCACACTTGTTCTTTGGTCTGGCCGTCGCCATCGTTATCATCCGGATCATCCACCTCTAAAGAGGTTTTGCAATACAGCCATTCTTCGCATTCGCGATCCCGTTCCACTTTGATCACGGAATTGGAATCGCAATAACCAGAATCAATGGGCGTAAACAGGCTGCAAGCGCCTCCTTGGCATTCGCCGCCGGCGGCAGTGCAGGCATCGCCGGGATTAGTGCCGCCAATACAAATTCCTTCGGAACAAACGGCGGGCGGCCCGGTTTGAGCGTTTTCCAAGCAAGTTCCCGTTCCGCAATCGGAATCGGTTGTGCATAAATCTCCATAATAATCAGGGTCCGAATTATCGCAATATTTTTCCTGCCCGTCTGGGCTTAAATCAGCGGTAAAGACATCAGTCGGGTCATCGGTGTTATTGAAGAGCTTGCATCCCTTTTGTTCATCCACCGTTCCGTTGCAGGAATTCTGGTCCACGCTGGAGCTGATATAGTAATAGGTCTCGCAACCGGGAGAAGTACCCCGCATAATGGGACTGTTAGTTTCATCCACTTCGTAGGGGTATTCGGGGTTGCATTCCACCGGATCCATCGGGTCGCGGTAAGCGGTACAGCCATCGTACTGGCTAGTGCACAACCCCGCCCAATCGTTAGTGGGAATAAACGGCGCCGGATCGGGAACAGCGGTAGTGGGGCATTCCTCTTCGGTGCCGGTCTTATACCAATCGTAAACCAAAGAGCCGGCTTGCTGTTTGTATTCGCAAGTTTTTGCTCCCGGATCTTGAAAATAGGCCGTTCCTAACCCGCCGCTGAAATTGTACTGTTCGCAGCCTACTTCCGACGCATCGCACCAGATGGCGGAATAACGCTCGGCATCGTCTTTTAGATAAATCGTTTCGTAATCAGCGATGGAATCCAGTTCGTCCGGATCACTGTCATCCGGAGCAATGACCGGTTTGCCCAACGCTCGGCAGCCGCGATCCGAAGCATCGCAATAGATTTCCGGATTATTGACGTAATTGGAGCCATAATCAGATCCTGTAGGAATGCCACTTGGTATTTCCGTACCGAATGCTTCGTTGTAAGGGTTAGAGGTGTTGCGGGTATCAATCATTTCTTCGCAGCCGGCCACTTCTTCGTCGCAAAGCTTGGTGAATGACTTTAAGTAGAAAGTTTGGCTGTTGATATCGGTATAGGCGGCGCAATTTTCCGCGCCGGTACAGATGGTGGCGGAATTTCGAATTAAATAAGTATTATCGGTGGTTTCGGTCAAGATAACGTTATCA
>PFMD01000023.1 GCA_002784945.1 Candidatus Kerfeldbacteria bacterium CG_4_10_14_0_8_um_filter_42_10 | reverse complement strand
TGACACTACTAAAACAGGAAATTAAAATATTTGCAGCATATACATCAGGAGTTGAAAATGAATTAAGCTCTATTCAAAAACGAATAGATGTGCTGAATACAACGCATTCAGATGATGGCGTAACAATTAAACTCTATAATTTTGATAACCTTCCTTATATTGCCCCTTCAGAAGATGGCCTTCAGAAAAATATTGATCCATATATAACGGATTGTGATATTTTTATTGGGATTCTCGGGGTTAATCCAGGAAGCGGCAATTTTGAACACGAACTAGAACTAGGCTTTCAACAAACATTAGCCAATCGTTCATCTTTCATTCTTTTTGTTTTTGTTAATGATGTTAAAGTAGCCAACAATAACCAGGAAGGGGAACCTTCGTACAGAAATACATTGATAGAAAAATACAAACAAAATGCAAAATATGTTCCCTATAATTCACAAGAAAAATTTAATGAGGAAATCGATAAGAGTCTGGGTTATATTGTAAATAATATATGTAGAAAATTAGCTTTGCCTCAAGATCGAGAAATGATGACCAAAAAGGAACCCGAAAAGGCACAAGACAATAAAAATATAACCAAGAAGATTCCTAAAAGGACAGAGTTAAATGGCAATAGTACCATTTTGTCTTCAGTTATAAAAAGAGTGGGTAAATTTTCGGAAAATAAATTAGAAAGTATTAGTAACTTTGACAGAGTACGAATTTCTTTATACTCTTCCGCACTACTTTACAACAAATTATTATCATCAGAAATCCTGGATAATCACGAACTACATATTGCCTATAAATTTCGAGATAAAATGAAACTATATTTTGAAGAAAGTTGGCTAATTCTCGAGACAATAATTTCCGATGATAATGATCAAAAAGCTGGATGGTATTGGTTTCAAAAATTAACAAAAAAGTCGCTAATAGATTTTGCACGGAAGTACTTTATTAACTCTAATAATGACAAAATTAAAATTGGCGCAATTATACTCTTAGATAACTTTTGGTCAAACAAATATTTGTCTATTCTTGAAAAATTAGCTTCAGACGAATCAAATAGTGTTAGAAGTAAGGTTTTAGATATTTTAAAAAAACATCTAGACAAAAATTCTTTCAAGATAATATCCATACTAAAAAAAGACAAAGAATCATATATTTGTAAAAGTGCTCGAGAATTGGAGATCCGATTACTCATCAGATTTAACTATAGAAGAGTCTTAAGTTTGATTAAACAAATATCCAAAGCGGATAATTTATACATTTCCGATTTTCAAGTTTTATTAAATAAACTAAGTAACCAAGAATTAACTGATTTATTAGATATAAAAGACGAATCTTTAGTCGTAAGTGTTTACAGAGAACTGCTCAAAAGAAAGGCATTTGGAGATACTAAACTCCAGGAATTTTTACAAAATAAGTGTTGGGAGATAAGGCTTTATACATTAAATGCGTTGATCACACAAGGAAAAAAATATTCACCGGAAAAAGTAGAAAAAATACTACAAATAGACGAAAAAGAAAATACTTACTTTAGATTAACTCGTCGGTCAACTGATTTAAATAAACGAGATATATTAGAAAAAATTTACAATAAATTTTCTACCGAAGAACTAGAAAAATCAATTGAGTGGTTATCTCTGGATGGGCCTTTAATTTACGAGATAATTGGGTTAAGAACATTTCAAAATAACAAGAAGGAAATAAGATCTGATCTACAGGAAGGCTTTAAATCTAAGAAAGACATTTGGTCGAAACAACTAGCATTAAAATACAAGATACCTGAAGCAACTCTACAAGAAACATACGCAAAATATGAGGGCTTTCTTATAGATCAATTTAAAATAGCCGCATTAAAAGTAATTTTAAAATATGGAAATTCAAAGGATGTACCTATAGTAAAGACTCTATTAAATTCTGATTCTTATGAGATCAAAAAGTTGTGTGTAAAAATTATTGAAACATATGGCAGTCAAAGGGACTCCTTGATCCTTCTTGATTTTGCGCTAACTGCCAGCATAAACGACGATACTGCAATTATGGGCTCCTTGCTTTTAGATAAAAACGGTAAATATAAAATTATTGAAAAAATATTTGACTCACAAAAATACGCTCTTATGAAAAAGGCGATTGCCTTTTCATTAAAATTCAAACGACCAATCCCTCCTAAAATAGTTTCCTCATTATTATTTTGTGACGATGATGAGGTTAGGGTATATGCAGTTGCATTAATTAACAAAATTCAAACTATAAAGGAAAATCAGGAACTACTAAAAAAATATACAACCAAAGAATCTTATTACTATAATGTTGTATGTTGGCTCGATAGAATCCTATATGCACCGTCTCCGCTTCGAAAAAAGTTTGAGGAAACCCTTCAAACTATCCTTGATAAAGAAATTAATTAAATCAATGGTTATTTATACGAATATTAAAATTAAACATTTAAGAAAAAGCTTTTTTGAAATTGTTGATCTATTAATAAATGTGGGAATTGAATTCTGGGTAGCGAGAGGGTTAACTGAACAAATTTTAAAAGGGGTAATAGATGATGACGAAAAAAATCACGACATTGACTTTCATATACTTGCATCTGATAAGAAGAAATTAAAAGCGATACTAGTTGATAATAACTATCAGATAAAAAAAGAAAGATTCTATAAAATTCAGATTCTCGCTAAAACTGATAACAGAAGAATTGAGTTTGTTTTTCTAGAAGATTATAATGGGAACTATATTCATCAATCTAAAGGCATAAAATATACTCACCCCAAAGAATTATTTGGCGAGCATACTTGTAATATTAAAGGATTAATTGTCAAAATACCCTGGCCACTCAAACAATATTTGATGTATCGTAATTAATCTATGTTATGTCTCGCATTACCTGTACTTAGCACAAAACCCACCCTATATACTGCTCATTGCCTAAAACCCTAAGTATATTGGTTATAATGGGCTTCCACTCGCGACCCCATTCGAAAAATCGCCCCGAGCATCGTCGAGTGGACGGTTTTTTGTTATACTGATTTTAGGTGAATAAAGTTATTTAAAAAACATAAGTAGGAAGGAGGTGAAAAAAATGAAAAGAGGTTTAATCACGACATTAGTTATTATTGTATCAACTTTCGTAACTGCCGGCCTAGTCTATGCCGCCGCAACCCACAATGTTACCTCAAACTTAGGAGGAATATCGGGTGATGCCTTTGACCTTGACGGCACCATGATTATTGATTCGCTAAAAGTCGGGGCTCAAGGAGTAGGGGGTGTAACTTTTTTTAACGGGACAATTATAAATAACACTACCGACAACGGAGCGGACAATCCGATAACGTTCGGCGACAATGTAAGAATTGACGGCCGGATTTACCGCGGAGCCACCGCCGGTACCAGCGACAGCCAACCGTTTATTGTCAATGATAATATGGAGGTGGTCGGTTCACTCACCGTTGACAGTCTGTCTGGCAGCGGAATTGTCAGCACCGATAATCTGGCGAATGATTCGGTAACCACCGCTAAAATAAACGATGGCACAATTGCCACCGCTGATTTGGCTGACAGCTCAATTACCAGCGCAAAAATCAGCAATGGAACAATAGCTACCGCTGACCTAGCCAATGATGCGGTCACACAAGGTGTTGAAACTGCGCTTACGACATCCACAAATACTACCATGTCAGGAGCAGACTTCGATACCTTAACTTCACTGTCAATTACCACCGGCGACAGTTCGCTATTTTGTACTTGGAGCGGGTACGGCGACACCCCCAGTAATCCCGGCGGATTGATCAGAGTGCAGATGCTGCTTGATAACATCTTAGTTAATCGGACCATCCGTATCACTAGAACTTCAACGGGTATCACAAACGCTGCTAGTCTTGAGACGCATGCGATTTTGTCAGTTGAAGCCGGAACGCATACCGTAGCAATGCAGTGGAATACCGACACCATGGCCAATATGTACGCTAATACTCTGGATTGCCTTGAGCTGAAAAAATAGATTTTAAAGAATAAAAACACCTTCTTTTGTGGAGGTGTTTTTAATTTATGCTATACTTGAATTTATGAACGAAATAAAACGGATTGTAAAAAACAAATATTCCGATATTGCCCAGCACCAATCAACCTGCGGCTGTTCGTGCTCCAATAAAAATAACCTGTCAAAAAATATCGGCTATACCGATGAACAGCTTGAACAAGTCGGCAATGCCAATATGGGGCTCGGCTGCGGCAATCCGGTGGCGTTTAGCAGCATCAAAGAGGGCGATACGGTTCTGGACCTTGGCTCCGGGGCGGGAATCGACTGTTTTTTGGCATCAAAAAAGGTGGGGCCAAGCGGCAAAGTGATCGGAGTCGATTTCACTGAAGCAATGATCGCTAAGGCGAAAGCCAATGCCGCAAAAGGAGTATATAAAAACGTCAGCTTTATGCTCGGCGACATAGATAATCTGCCCGTTAAAAGCGGCGCCGTT
Source organism: Candidatus Kerfeldbacteria bacterium CG_4_10_14_0_8_um_filter_42_10 (assembly GCA_002784945.1). Lineage (GTDB taxonomy): Bacteria > Patescibacteriota > Patescibacteriia > UM-FILTER-42-10 > UM-FILTER-42-10 > UM-FILTER-42-10. The sequence goes on along the minus strand of PFMD01000023.1, from coordinate 17,112 downwards.
GATATTATCATATCGAACTGCGTGATCAATCTTGCTCCCGACAAGAAAAAAGTATTTCAAGAGGCTTACCGGGTGTTAAAAACAAGCGGAAAAATATTCATATCCGACATAGTATTATTGGCGGAGCTTACCCCCGAGCAAAGAAATAACCAAGATTTAATCGCCGGCTGCGTGGGAGGAGCGTTATTAAAAGACGACTATATCGCTATCGCCAAGAGCGCTGGTTTTCAACTAAAGGTATTGAATGAAAATAAATCAATCAGCAAAGAACAGTACCAGGGCATCCCTTTAGAGAGCTTGCTGCTAGAGGGAAGTAAATTATAAAAATCCTTCAAATAATCCATTTCGCAACTCAAAAAACATCTTCCAGAATTAGGAGGTGTTTTTAGTTAATAAAATCATTATAAAAAATACTCGTCTCGCGACAAGTATTTTTTATTTTTCTTACCTAAGAAAATTTAGGCTTTGCTGACTTTGACCGCAGCTGGGCCCTTGGGCGTATCCGAAATCTCGAAGCTGACCGCGTCACCTTCATGGAGATCTTGAAACGCCACTCCTTCCAGCTCATTGGCGTGAAAAAACAAATCCTTTTGGTCCCCTTCTGCGGTGATAAAACCAAAATTTTTGTCAGTCAATTTTTTGATTGTGCCTTGCATGAATTTGAATAATTAAGATTAATTTAGTATATAGTAATCTTGAAATTCGACTTTATTTCCGTGCTTACTATACCCTTCCCGTCAGCTGCATGCTGAAAATTAAATTTATCATCATACAGCGTGGTTACTTGATATAATAACATACGCCGACTAAATGTCAATGGACAAAAGAAAAAATTAATATCTATTTTCAATTGCCCCAATGCTTGTCTTGAGCGCAATTAAAGGAATGATTCTTTGATTTAATGAAATATTAAATCGGAAATTTATATTATTTTGACGCGCTTACTCCGGCAAGATATCCGGATGACCAGGCCCATTGGAGGTTATAGCCGCCGGAGTCGGCGTCGACATCCAAAATTTCTCCGGCCAGATAAAGGCCGGGCACAATTTTTGATTCCATGGTTGCGGGATCAATTTCATTGGCATCAACGCCGCCGGCGGTCACTTGGGCTTCTTTAAAAGGCCGTGCTCGGGATACGGCCAGAACAATATTCTTGAAACCGGCCGATATTTTCAGACGTTCTTTTTTCGAAATTTCGGCAGCTTTTTTATCCGGATTAATACGCAAATTGCTTAAAAATATCGGAATAAAATTGGAAGGCGCCGCTCCGGCAAGCGAGTTTTTAACGGATTTTTTTCCGTTTAAATCGAAAATTTTGGCGATTTTCCGATCAAGATTTTTATGAGTTTCTTCAGGAAAAAGATCCAAATGGACCTTAACCTTATGTTCGGTTAAAAAAGGCGCCGCCTTTCCCGCCAACGCCAGCACCGCCAATCCGGAAAGACCATAATGGGTGAATAAAACATCACCGGATTTTTCCGCGAGCACGCGCTCGCCAATAGTCACGGATATTTTGGCTTCGAGTTTCAAACCCTGAACGGCTTTAGGCCATCGCTCATCAGTCTCTAGCGGGACAAGCGCCGGATAAAGCGCGGTAATACGATGGCCGAAATTTGCCGCCCACGCATAACCATCGCCGGTGGTGCCGCATTGCTCGCTGGCTTTTCCTCCTGTGGTCAAAATTATTTTAGCAGCAATAAATTCTTCGCTGTTTTGCAATTTGACTTGAAAAAGATTTTTTTCTTTGATCAAATGGCGGACCGGATTACCTAAGATTATTCGGACTTTTTTTGCCTCCAATTCTTCGGTTAAAGCGTTGACAATGGTTTTTGCCTGATTGGTACGCGGAAAAATCCGGCCATTATCCTCCTCCTTCAATAACACGCCCAGATTTTCAAAAAATTTCATTACTTGGCGCTGGTCAAAATACGACAATACTTTTTCCACAAAATCCGGGCTGGCACCATAGTAATGAGATTTATCAGCATAGCGGTTAGTGACATTGCAGCGGCCGTTGCCCGTGACCAGAACTTTCCGGCCTAATTTCAGATTTTTTTCCACAATTAAAACGGATCCTCCTTTGCGTGAAGCACTGATGCCGGCCATCATCCCTGCGGCCCCGCCGCCAATGATGATAATATCGCACTTTTTCATCTTATGATTATACATTTTTTTAACAATGTTGGAAAAGATAAGCGGTTTTTTGTTTGGCTGTTGGCCAGCTTAGCATTGCCCAAAATAAGTGGTCCCGTTTTAGCAATGATATGAAATATTCTCCAACAATGGGAGATGTCTTTAATTGCAAGTAAAAAAAGCCGGCAGTTAGTCATTTCCTGCACGGCTCGTACTAAAAAGATGTTCGTGATCCTCACTTGTTTTCCCATGTACCATTCTCAGGATACCACTCATTGGTATGCGGACCATCGTGCCCTCTTGTCAGCGTGCAACACACTGTTTTACCTGGATGATGATCCGTGCAAATATGGGCACCGCATTCTCTACACGTATCTTCGAATGGGTCTTCCTGTCCAATGTGAATATGTGGAGTACTCATTAGACAACTCCTTTCTCTTTTTTTTCTTCCGGATTTAGTATTTGTAACTGGCTCCAATCAGCCAGATCAATTTATTTGGGACAAACCAGAGTTAAGCAAGGTTTTGATTCTAAAATGAACAGCTAAAAATAATATCACCTTATTGCCTATTCGTCAAGCCTTTAAAACGGAAATTACTATTGAACAACTGATAGAAAGATAAACTCAAAACACGTTGGGGGTCCGGGGGGAATTCATTTTCGGACCTTGCGGATAAAAACGTAGTGAGCGAACAAAATCAATTCCCCCCGGAACTTTTTTGCTACTTTTTTGGTTGCAAAAAAGTAGACATCCTTCTAGTTTCAAAAATTATAACGATTAGGAGATCAAGCTCGTCACCTGATCTATAAAATATTAAACGCCTGCGGTTTCCCCCAAAAATATCTCTTTTTAGGAGGTATTTTATTTACAAAAAAATGGTGCTATTATAGTATTTGTTATAATAATTGCTTACTTTATGAAAACAGAGAATAAATTAGGTATAATTGGAATGATTGTTGTGGCATTTTTAGTCGCCTATTTTTCCTATACCTACCAAAATAGACAGCTGCCGTCCACTAACGCCGTTAACAGTGTTTATGTCGCACCGGGATCTGACAGCGCAGCGCTGACTGAAGCGAAAATCGCCCAACATAGCACCAGAGAGGATTGCTGGCTGATTATCGAAAACAAAGTATACGATGTCACTAATTATCTCAAGTTACATCCGGGCGGGCAAGATATTGTCTTACCTTACTGCGGCAAAGACGCTACCCAAGCCTTTAACACTAAGGCCGGGCAAGGCAGCCATTCCCAAAGCGCTTTGGAACAACTGGGAGCGCTTTATTTGGGCAACCTGAATCAGAATGCAGTTACCACTGAAACGGCAAACAATAATACTAATGCCGTGGCTACCGATACTGTTACCGTCACGCAAACTGACGTTGTGCTTAGCGCGACCATGGCGGCGCAACACGATAATAGAAATGATTGCTGGCTGATTATTAACAGCGGCGTGTACGATGTGACTAATTATCTTACCTTGCATCCGGGCGGCAGCAGCATTATTATTCCTTATTGCGGCAAAGACGCTACTCAAGCATTCAACACCCAAGCCGGGCAAGGCAGCCATTCGTCATTCGCCCAAAGCCAGCTGGCGAATTATCTTATTGGCGCTTTAGGATCAACTACCACGCCTAATGATCTGCAGCAAAATCAACAAATAATTAATCAAGTTCCGCCTCCTGCAACTGGTGATGACGATGAAGAAGAAGATGATGAAGAGGAGGAGGAGGACGAATCGGAGGAAGAAGATGACTAATCTATATTCATTATCACGAAAAATACACCGTTACTTGGTACTGATTATCATACTACTCGGCCTGATTATGACCATAACCGGAGTATTGCTTAAATTCCCCGTAATTGCCAGAGATTATTTTACTTTTATCGATCCAGTGTTTATTAGATATATTCATAATCAGCTAAGCACTTATTTTGGCGCTGTTTTATTCTTGATGCTTTTAACCGGAGCGTGGATGTATTTTTACCCCCTCTGGCAGCAGAGTAAAACCCGCCGGCAAAACAACAATCAATAACGCCTTTTTGGATTGAATGTTTATTCGAAGCTTTAAAAAGACATCTCCCGGCAAGGAAGATGTTTTATTTATAAAAAATGTGATATTATAGGTTTTTATGATTAAAGTTGATAAAATCAGTAAAATATACGGCCAGGGTCCGGCTTCATTCAAAGCTTTGGATAAAGTATCTTTTAAATTAGAAAAGGGAGCGAATCTGGCTATATTGGGTAAATCCGGTTCGGGCAAATCAACTTTGATGCATGCTTTGGCTGGTTTGGATCGGCCGACTTCTGGCTCGATTGCTATTAATGGCAAAGACTTGTGGTCGCGCCAGCAGAAAGAAATTGACGCTTATCGCAACCAGATGGCCGGTTTTGTTTTTCAGGATTTTTATCTGCAAAACGAAGAAACCGTGCTGGAAAACATTATGGTGCCTCTGGAAATCCGCGGAGTGGCTGACCGTAAACCCAAGGCTTATGCGGCCCTAGAACGGCTGGAAATAAAAGACAAAGCCCGTAATTTGACTCGGCATTTATCCGGCGGGGAAAAACAACGAGTCTGCGTGGCCCGGGCTATTATCGGCCAACCAGAAATTTTATTCGCCGACGAGCCTACGGGAAACTTAGATTCCAAAACCAGTGAGAAAGTGGAAGAAATCCTTTTTAAACTAAACAAAGAATTAGGCACTACCCTAGTGGTCGTCACTCATAACGAAGATCTGGCCCGAAGGTTTGCCAATAGTATCATTCTTAAAGACGGCCGAATCATCGCGCATGAGGGAAAGGAATTAGCGGCATGAGAAACATTGATTTATTAAGACGGGGCCTGCGCAATTTGCGCCGCAATAAATCACGGACCATACTGACCGTTTTAGCTCTTTCTATCGGAGCTTTTACCTTGGTCTTAACTTTTGGTTTAAGTAATGCCTTGAAAGCCAGTGTCAATGATCAACTATCGCTGGCCACTAACAATGAGCTGTCGGTCGGGCTGAACGCGGAAAATAAAAACCAAACGGGAGTGCCGGAATATAATACGAACGCGGCGGCGGCCCAATCCACGCAAATCCACGGTGAAAGAGCGACGATTCAATTCATGACCAAAGAACAAATCGACGCTTTCGCAAAAATCTCCGGCGTGAAACAGGTCTGGCCCAGTTACAATATTTCAGCCGAGTATCTTCAATTGGACGGAAATGACAAAAAATATATTATCGATTACGTCAGCGAGCAATCATACAGCGATCAAACAAGCAAGATGTTGGCCGGCGCATATCCGTTAAACTGGTCAACAAACGACATTGTTCTCTACCAAAGCTATGCCGATACCCTTGGAATTGCGCCGAGTGATTTGATTGGCAAAACCGTAATCATTGGCTTTTTGGATGTGAAAGGAAAAATTGCGGAGCAAAAATTTACTATTTCCGGAATTTTGAAAAAACCAACTGGCTTCGAGTCGGCCGGGCCGGCTACAACGGGAGTGGTCATGATTAGCATCGATTCCATGGCAAAAATATATGATCTGCAATTCAATGGCGCGCGCGATTTTAATCAATTCTCTTATGCTACCGTACTTTTGGATTCTCCCGACAATGAAACCTCGGTACGCGATGCCATCGCCGCGTTGAATAAAAATTACAGCGTCAGCAGTTTAAGCGATATCGTCAGCCGGATAAAGACTGTTTTAAACACGGTGACTTATGCTTTGGCCGGCTTTTCCGGCATCGTTTTACTAGCCGCCGCTTTCGGCATTATCAATACGCAACTGATGTCCGTGTTCGAGCGCACGAAAGAGATTGGCCTGCTTAAAGCCCTGGGCATGCCCAACAAAAAAATCCGGAACCTTTTCTCGGTAGAAGCGGTTTTAATCGGTCTTTTCGGCGCCTCGGTCGGCATCATTTTCGCTTTTGGCGTGGAAATATTCGTCAATACCGTCTTCAGACAACGGCTGATTAATATTGGTTTTGGCAGCCACGCCATCCTCATTTCCCCGACTAACGTGCTCCTGGTCGCCGCCGGCCTAGGTCTCTTAAGTTTTATCGCCGGCGTTTTTCCCGCTCGTAAAGCGCAACGCTTGGACCCTATTCAGGCGCTAAGAGAAGAGTAGTAAAGTTTAATTCCTATTAAGTACCCAAAAACATCCCCCAGCAACGGAAGATGTTTTTAATTAGGAAAAATGATACTATTAAGATGAAAACGATATGGCTCAATCAATCATTTCATCACAAACACCGCCGTCAGAAAAAAAGCATCGGCAGTCCAGTAAGGACTTGTTTAAGCTTATTATTGCCATTGTGATAATCGGCTTGCTGGGAGTTGGTTCGGGCTATTATTATTCCCAACTGCCCAAAAACAACCCTCAAAAAAACCAATCAAACTGCGAGCAGGCCGGCGGCGATTGGGAAAATGAGAAATGCCTTTTATCCAATAGGCTGACGGGCGAAGAATGCATCGACGGCGGGCAATGCCAATCAGGAATTTGCTTCCCTCCGGAATTGACCGAAGAACAAATAGCGGAGTTAGCTGAGAAGCCATTGACTGACATTACCGGCACTTGCTATTCCGAAGAATTAATCGAAGAATGCGTTAAACAAGTTAATAACGGAACGGTATCGCTGGAATCGCTATGTTATGAGTAACTAAAATCAATTTAAGGCGATATATTAATGTCAGAACTAATGAAATGGCGGCGGTCGGATAAAATCGGCCTAAAAAAATTCCTAAAGCAGCCTAAACTGAAATGGTGGCAGGCCGGAATAATAGCCGGCGTAGGCGGCGCGGGATTATTGGGAATATTTTATTATCAGGGATTTCCCGCTTACGTTACCTGCCCGGCTCCGGCCGGATTCTGGCTGTGGTGCTTATTCTGGCTTTACTTTCAGTTTCTTACACCTTTTATTATTGGCGGCCTGGCGTTGGCTTATTTAATCAGGTTTTTGAGAAAAAAGAAGCAGTAAAAATGGAGGGTTACGTTATGCTAAAAAACTCTTCCACAAGGAAGACGTTTTTTGTCAAAAGAAAAACCCCTACCGTAGATTCACGATAGGGGAACTAATGAAATAGAACGAATTTCGGAGATTATTTCTCCACGATCATAGCGACTGCTTCACCGCCGCCGATGCACAGGGAAGCGCAGCCCAGGTCCCCGCCTTTCATGGTGTGCAGCAGGGTAGTGAGGATGCGAGCGCCGGAAGCGCCGATCGGATGGCCCAAAGCCACGGCGCCGCCGCGGACATTCACGTTCTTGCCGTCCAGTTCGAGCAGGCGGTTGTTGGCCAGGGCCACGACGCTGAACGCTTCGTTGATTTCCCAGAAATCAATGTCGCGGGTAGTCAGATCGGTTCGATCCAGAACTTTCTTGATCGCTCCTGTCGGTGCTATGGGGAACTGCTCGGGCAACTGGGAATGCGAGGCGTAATCGCGAATCACCGCCATCGGTTCGATGCCCAACTCCCGGGCTTTTTCCGCCGACATCACCACCACGGCCGCGGCGCCATCGTTGATTTTTGAGGCGTTGCCCGCGGTAATGGTGCCGTCCTTCTGGAAAGCGGGGGTCATTTTTTTGAAATCCAGCGTAGTGATCCGGCCCGGTTCCTCGTCTGCCTCCACGACTTTGGGATCGCCTTTGCGCTGAGGAATGGTCACGCCTATGATTTCCGGTTTGAATAACCCGTTGTTTTGAGCGCCGGCGGCACGATAGTATGATTTCACGGCGTATTCATCCTGCATCTCGCGGGTGATGCCCATTTCCGCGGCGCACATTTCGCCGATCAAACCCATGTGCTTGCCGCTGTAGGGATCGGTCAGCCCGTCTAAGACCATTCCGTCAATCAATTGCACATTGCCCATCCGGTAGCCGCTCTGCCGGTAGTTCGAATAATAGGGCGCCAGAGACATGTTTTCCATGCCGCCAGCGACGATAATCTCGGCTTCCCCGAGCGCGATCAGATTCGCCGCCTGCATTACCGCAAACAGCCCTGAGCCGCAGACCTTGTTAACGGTATAAGCTTCCACGGAATGTGGCAGCCCGGCGTAAATCGCGGCTTGTCGGGCAGGCGCCTGTCCGACGCCGGCAGGTAAAACGCAGCCCATAATCACTTGATTGACCAGGTTTTTGTCCACGTTAGCCCGCTTCAGAGCTTCTTCAATCACGAGAGCGCCCAATTTCGGCGCCGGCACGGTGGAAAGGGATCCCAAGAACGCGCCAATGGGCGTTCTGACCGCAGAGGCGATTACCACCTCTCTAAACATTTTCGGCATTTTCTTACATCTCCTTTGGTTGAAACTGAGTTGGTTTAAGCTATGAAGGTACGCTCGCTTTAGTGCGATTTGGTTTCGTTTACTTTATCAGTTAGCGGCTTTTTGTCAATTGAGATAAAAGAACAAATCGAATTCCTTTAGCCGGACATCTTTTAATATATAAGAGATGTTTTTATCCCGCGCAACCGTTCAGTTGATTAAAAAAATGGATGTGGATTTAAAACTCTAATCGTAGGGGGTTTGGGGGCAACATTAAGCCCAAGAAAAACGAAACATACTCAAATTGGTGAATCGGCGCTTTGTTGCCCCCAACGGTTTTTGCTGCTTTTTGGCGCCAAAAAGCAGCTATTCTTTTGGTTACAGAAAGATATTTATTATAAAAGTCACAAAATTATTTTTTTATTAAAAGAAAAACCCCTATCGCACATTCACGATAGGGGGATTAATGAACAAAGTTGAATCAGGATATTGCTGCTATTCGCCCCCGTCTTCTCCCAGAACCGGAACTTCCAGTCCCATTTGTTCGGCGATTGGTACGAGGCAATCCCGTTCCTCTCCCTGCCCGGTCTCGGCAATAACTCGCAGCAATTCCTCTCCGCCACCCAGAGCCTGGAGGACCATCGCGACCGCCTTGCACACTTCATCATCACTGGTCTGCTTGCCAGCGTCGATGAAGGCAGTGATCAGTTTGAGCCGGGCGTCTTCCGGAAAAGTGCTGTTGGCGACCAGCACGCCCAGTACCGGAACGCGCTGATACAAATCACCGCACGCAAGCTCATCAAGAACGTCTTGGAATTCGCCCTGTAACATGCTGATGATCGTTTCGTGCAGCACGCCTTTTTTTGAACCTCCGTTACCTTCGGACATAGCGCTAACCTCCTTCGATTTAGATAATACGAACAGTGATCAATTACCATAAAGGTAATTTTTATACCTTATCACAATAAATTGTTTTGTCAATGAGAAATCGCACCTTCTTTATAAACAAAAAGACTCCCCTTTAGAGGAGTCTTTTAGGATTCTGATTAGAACCTTCGATCGCGATTGAAATCACGAGGAGGGCGGTCAGCCATCGGTCGCGCTTCATTTACTTTCAACGCGCGTCCGTTAAGCTCTTTGCCGTTCAACATTTCAATGGCTTTCTTGGCATCTTCTTCAGTCGCCATTTCCACGAAGCCGAATCCGCGAGAGCGGCCGGTCATTCGATCAGCCATAACTTTGGCTGAGGTGACGCTTCCGGCAGCCGCGAAGGCTTCTTCGAGCTGGCTATCATCCATGTCGTAAGAAAGGTTTCCTACGTATAGTTTCTTTTCCATTACTTTTATTGATGTATTAGTTTATTAATATGCAATCTACTTAGGAAGACCTTTAACCTCTAACATGAGTTAGATATACCCTAAAAGACTAACTAGATTACACTACTCCCTAATTCTACTTTTGTCAAGACACAGTTCTGAATTCCCATACCGATGAAAGATGATTAAGACGGATAGCGTATAAGGCAATGGAGGCAATAAATATAGCAAACACCTATGATTTATACGGTTACCGCAATTGTATTAAGCATTATGACCTTTTCGCTAATCAGCGGCTTGATTTTTCTGAATAATGACTGGCCTTACGACCAAGAATTCTTGAAAAGCGGGGAATCAAGGTTAGAAGATAATTTAGATAATAATAACCCCTCTTCAATCAACAAAATTGGAGAACAAAGCGGCACCCAAATTTCCGCCAGCGGGTCATTAGTAGATAAAAATACAGATTACGCCATCGAATCAGCCGGGGGTTTGGATACGATAAAAATCCATTTCTATCGAAACCGGCCGGCTTTGTTGGGATATTTATATAACCAATCAAGATTAAACAGCCACAAAAACGGAATCCGAGCGCCCACTGCATAGATCCAAAAATTATTTTCCAGTCTGCAATTAACTTTAAAACACCGCTTGCATTATAAGCGGTGTTTTTAATTCAGACTTAATCGATAATAAAAGGAATTTAAAACTCTACTCGTAGGGGGTTTGGGGGCAACATTAAGCCCAAGAAAAACGAAACATACTCAAATGGGTGAATCGGCGCTTTGTTGCCCCCCACAGTTTTTGCTTCTTTTTGCTGCCAAAAAGAAGTTAACTAATCTTATCCAAACATCAACAGTTCTGGTTTCAAGATAAGCAGTAACCCAATAATCAGCATTAGGATTCCGCCGATTAAATGCGAGGCGCGCGTATATTTGGTGGTAATTCCGGTTACCTGCAAGGTAGTCATGGCAATAAAGAAGACGATTAGGTCATCCAGCATAAAAATAAAAATGTAGAGAGCGAGATAAAGATAATACTGCCATTGGGCCAGATTGCTTAAGCTTAATATCTGGGTGTAGATTGCCGGGAATCCCGCCGAGCAAATCAGTTCTACCAGATTGACGGCAAATGCCAAAATAATAATGCCCCCCAGGGCCAGCCAGAATTTTTTTTCTTGGGCGATTTTTTTTAAGTTATCGAAAATCTTTTTTCTCTTTTCCTGTCCCGTAACCTTACAGGTGGCGTCTTTATTGGTCCAGTATTCTTTCAAGTTGTATCCGCCCGCCCCCGCAGCGACCAAGCCAATGACGATTCTGATCCAAAAAACAAAGCCGATGAATAAAAGCAGATTCAGCCAAGCGGCCATAAAAAGAAAGTAAACCGAAGCCGAAGCAATAATAAAAGCACTGCCTAAAACCCACATGCGTCTTTTATCCTTCATTCCCAATAATAGACTGATTAAAAACAGCAAAACCCACATGGCGCAGGGGTTGAATCCATCCAGCGCGCCAATGATTATTGTTAATACAGGTAAGGAGAAATTTTTTGTCTCAATTTCTCCTAAAATCGGCAAGCTTATTTTTTCCGGTATGGTCGGATTTTGATCTTCACAATTTTGATTAGTTTGATTTTCCTTCTGGTTAGCGGTTAGCGTTTCATTCACCACGTCCCGGCAGCCGTTTGCCAAAGAATCATCAATCGCTTTTCTTATCTCGGAACCGGTAACCTCCTCATTATACCAACCGATGAAATATTTTTCGCCAATAATGGTAACCGGTACGCCGGACATTTCGGCATCCAATTTATTACCAACTTTGATCAGTAATTCACGATTATCGCTATTCTTCCAAACTTCGTAATCAAAGATATTAATGCCAGGATATTCCGTTTTCAATTGGTCAAGAAAAACTTTTTCTTTGGCGCAATGCGGACAGCCATCGCCCCAGAAAAAATAAACATTAACCGGCTGGGCCGCTTGAGCGGTTGCCGTTAAGGAGAATGGAGCTAGCGTCAGAACTATCAGCAAAGCTGTTATAATTTTCTTTGACATAAAGTCATTTAAGAATTGTTGGCTTAAACGTAATATACCAAGGATAGCAAATTGACGACATTAGTCTAGCTTTCGCGAGGTTGACCTAAAAGACCTCCGAGTTTTTTGGAGGTCTTTTGAAATAAATCCCGTTAGAAGTTATTCTTCCAATATGCGGAAATTAGGCCCGCCGTTAGAGCGGGGCATGGTCATTATTTCCGCTTTGCCGTCTTTATCAATATCTCCCGCCGCCACCACCACGCCGCCGGTTACTCCCACCGCGTAAGGCCTGATTTCTTCTATGGGAGTCAGCTGCCGTTTGTTATAGATACGGACAAAAGTATCCATGCCGATCCCTGATCCGATAATCATTTCTTCAGTGCCGTTACCATCGTAATCACCGCCCGCGACGTAAACTCCCCCTTTATAATTCTGGTCAAAAGCGTAAAACCCAGGATTCAAACGTTTTACCTCGTTGGGAGAAAGGGAGAAAAATTGGACATGCGGCGAACCGTATTCCGGACCGGTAATAATTTCGTCTTTCCCGTCACCATCCGTATCAAGCGTAGCAACCGTTATTCCATTACGGAAGGTGTTTTGATCATAGGCAAAGAAATTAGCGATTACCTCGCTCTTGTAATTATGAACCGTCACATGAGGGCCTCCTCCTTTTCCCGCGGTTACGATTATTTCCGCCCGGCCGTCAGCGTTCACGTCGCCCGAAGCGATAAAAGCGCCGCCTTTAAACTTGCCGTCCAGCGCAAAAAAGCCAGGATGCACGTCTGGATTGCCTTGTCCGTCGAAAATTCTAATATGCGGTACCGCTCCCGGACCGGGCACGGTAATAATTTCATCGTAGCCATCGTTATCAAGATCTCCGGTGGCAACCCTTACGCCTGCCCTCAAAGTTTCACCATAAGCAAAGAAAGAGCCTAAATCTTCTCCGTTTTTATTAAAGATTCTAATTTGCGGACCAAAACCAGCTCCGGTTCCGGTGATAATTTCTTCCTCCTCATCTCCGGTAACGTTACCAACCGCCACGGCCCAGCCGCCTCTTAAATTAGGAGCGTAAGCCATAAAGCTTTTTCCCGGAGCCACCACATCGCGATCGCTGGGTATAGCCGTATCTAAATCGATTGTTCTGATTAAATCGTTTCTAAAATCAGCTACGTACAGATAAGTATTGAGAAAAGCCATTCCTTTGGGAGCATCCCATTGGGCCGCTTCTTTGGCGCCATTAACAGACCCCCGATCGCCTGATCCTGAAACCAGCGAAGTTTGCTGGGTCGCTAAATCCAATTTTCTCACCCTTAAGCTGCCCGCCTCGGAAAGATAAAGGTTGCCATCCGGTCCCCTTTTGATATTTTCCGGGATGGCCAGCACCGCTTCGCTGAAACTCCCTTCCCGATAGCCAATATTCCCCGTACCGACCAAGGTTGTGACGGAATTATTAAAGAGGTCTATTTTTCGAACAGCATGATTATATTTATCGGCCACGTAAAGAAAACTGTCATCGGAAGACAAAGCAATGGTATAAGGGCCGTTAAAGGAAGCGCTGGCACCTATTCCGTTAGCAAATCCTTGAGCGCCTGACCCGGCAATTAAGCTGGTTTGTCCGGTAGCAATAACTACTTTGCGAATCCGGTTATTGCTGCCATCGGCAACATACAGTGTTTTTTCATCGCTGGTCAAAGCAATGCCGGTGGGACGGTTAAAATAAGCGCAACCAGCCACGCCCGTTGATGTTTCTTCAGCGCACGGGCCCCCTTCTTGATAACCATTATTCGAAGCGTCGTTAGAATTTACTTCTCCCGCTCCCGTAAGGTAAGAGGTCTGCCCGGTAGATACGTCTAATTTTCTAATGCGATTATTGTTACGATCGGCTAAATAGAGTGTTTTGCCGTCACTGGCCATAACCATGCTTACCACATCACTGAAACGGGCGGTTGCTCCTTGCCCTTCGACATAATTATCCATTAAATGACCGGCCACGTGTTTCAATTCATCGGTCCAAAGATTATATTCGGCAATTTTATTCCCTTGGCCGTACGAAATGTACATCTTTTTGCCGTCTTTGGAAAAAGCCAGGTCTTGAGGGCGGCCAACGAGCGCCGTGCTCGCATTACCGGTTTCATCTCCAAAACGATGCTTGCCCGCGATTTGCTCCAGATCTTGGCCGTTTAGATCGAAGGTCATGATGCTGGAACCGCCTCCTTGCAAAATATAGATGCGGCTATTGCGAATAAACATATCCGATCCCATATTCAACCATTCCGTTTCTCTTCTCTCGGCTAATTGCGTCTTTGCTCCGCTGGAAAAATTAACTTTCCAAATTTCATTCCAAACCCCGTTTTCCCCGGCATTAACATAAAGATCGCCTTGGTAATAAGTAATGGCCCGGGGTTCGGTGAAATCAGCGACCAGGGTGGATTTTGACTTAGTCGCTACATTAATTTTAACGATGCTTTCTGTACCAAAATCTATTACAAAGAGATCGTCCCCATGCAAAACCATTTTTAAGGGAGTGTTGAGGCCGGTGGCAATTTCTTCTAAAGCTCCGCCAAATTTTGACATTTTCACGATTCGGCCATGCCCGGTATCGGCAATATATAAATAGTCTCCGCTTCTGATAATCGCCTTAGGTTGCAACAAGCCCTGAGCGTCAGTTACCGAAAGGGTGATTACAACGCCGCTGGAATTGATCCTTCTTATTTTGCTGTTCCCCGTATCGGCTACGTAAAAATCATTATCTCCGGTATGCAAGGTGATCCCTTGAGGATACCCCCAAGTAGCTTGGGATTTTTCGCCGTCTTGGCTGCCATATTCTCCAGTGCCCGAAAAAGTGGAAATTTTATTGTCGCTGTCTATTTTCCTGATTACATTATCATAAGTATCGGCCACATAAACGTTGCCATCGTTATCCATGGTAAAACCTTGGGGCATGTCCAAATAAGCATTAATGGCCGATCCTCCGTCTCCCCAATATAACCTTCCTAAAAAAGTACTTACTTCGCCAAAAGCGGCTTTAGTGGAACTGCTAAAACAAAAAATGCCTCCGGCAACAAGAAGCATCATTAAGATTAAACGAAAATTAGTTCCAATTTTTATCTTTCTTGCATTCATATTTTTTTTGTTAATTATTTTCACGCTACCCATAAACTATAGCATAAATTATAGAGAACTTCCATTGGTAATTAGAAAATTAAAAAATAAGAGGGGGATTTTTCTATTCATTTTTTTAGACAACAGCCCGGATGGTTTTAGAATCAATTTTAAGGTATAATTAGGGAAACTCACTCTTGGGCAATCTTAAATAAAAATGAATTTTTCTCCCTATACTAAAAAAACGACGGCGGAAATAGAAACAGAGTTTGGAACGAATATCCGCTCCGGCTTATCGGAACAAAAGGCCGAACAGCGTCTGGTTAAATACGGGCATAATGAACTGGAAGCCCACGAGGTTAATTGGTGGCAAATTTTAAAAAGGCAGTTTATTTCGCCTTTTATTTATCTTTTGATCGCGGCCGCTGCTTTAGCCCTTGCGCTTAAGGAGGTTATTGATGCGCTGATGATTTTAATGTTCGTGGTAATTAATGCTTTTTTGGGATTTTATCAGGAATACCGCTCTGAAAATACGGTAAAACTGCTAAAAAAGTATGTTGTCCGCCGCGCCCGGGTAATCCGCCACGGCCGGACGCAGGTTATTGATAGCGCCTTGCTGGTCCCCGGCGATGTAGTAATTGTGGAAACGGGCGATTTCGTTCCGGCCGACCTGCGCCTTATGGAAGAATACGATTTAATGGCGGACGAAACGACTCTTACCGGCGAATCGGTTCCGGTAAAAAAAATAAGTGGCGTTTTGCCTAAGCCCACCAGCCAAATTTTCAAAGCCAGCAACATCTGCTTTTCCGGCACCATCATCACCAGCGGCAAAGGAACGGGAATAGTGATCGCTACCGGAAAAAAATCAGTAATCGGCGACATCGCCCAAATAACCGGAAAAACTACCCACACGGGGACTTTTCAGAAAGACATCGCCAGTTTCAGCAAATTCATCCTCCGCCTTGTCTTAATAACCCTAACCTTTCTGTTTGTAGCCAATCTTTTTCTTAAAGGGTTTGATTCTAATATCGGCGAGCTGGCTATTTTCTCGGTGGCTTTAGCGGTAAGCGTTATTCCTGAAGCATTACCCATGGTAATGACTTTTTCTTTATCCAGCGGCGCTCTTAGATTGGCTAAAAACAACGTAGTGGTGAAGCGGCTTTCCGCGATTGAAGACTTGGGCAGCGTTGAAGTTCTTTGTACTGATAAAACCGGTACTTTGACGGAAAATAACTTAACCGTAAAAGAATCTTACAGCCACCGTAGCGGAACCACCGGTAAACCAGTGACATTTTACGCCAGTCTAGCCGCTCCTTTTATAAAGGAAAACGAACAAGAGCCTAATAATGCTTTTGACTTGGCGCTCTATCATCATCTTGGCAAAACTGATCGTGATTCCCTGAATGACTATAAGCAAATAGCCGAGATTCCCTTTGATCCCGAACGGAGCAGAAATACGGTGATTGTCCAAAAGAAAAATGACCTAGAATTGATTACTCGGGGCGCGCTGGAAAAAATTATGCCGCTCTGCAAAAAAATGGCTGTCTCGGAATTGAAAGCGATAAACCAATGGGCCGCTAAAGCAGGCCGGCAAGGGCAACGAGTAATCGCCGTAGCCAGTAAAAAACTAACTAAGCAAAAAAATAACATTCTAAAAGAAGAAAATGGACTGACTTTTGAAGGGCTTATTTCTTTTGTTGATCCGATTAAAAAAACCACCCGCCAATCAATCCATAAGGCGAAAATTTTAGGGGTAAAAGTAAAAATATTGACTGGCGACAGCCGGGAAGTGGCCGGAGCAGTCGCCTATCAGATCGGGCTTACTAAATCTATTGAAGAAGTAATCACCGGCGAAGAACTAGAATTCTTGAGTCATAGTCAGCAGCATGAAGCGGTTCAAAAACATTCGGTGTTCGCCCGCGTCTCTCCGGAGCAGAAATACAAAATCATTCATCTTCTGCAGGAGAAGCACGAAGTGGGCTTTTTAGGCGAAGGAATTAATGATGCGCCGGCGCTAAAAATCGCCAATGTCGGCCTGGCCGTACAACACGCCAGCGACATTGCCCAAGAAACCGCGGATATTGTTTTGCTTAATAAGAGTCTGGGGGTTATTATTAATGGAATTGAAGAAGGCCGCCGGGTATTTGCTAATTCTTTAAAATACATCAAAGCCACCCTAGCCTCTAATTTCGGCAATTTTTTTGCGGTGGCGATTGCTTCTTTAATGATTGATTTTCTGCCGATGCTGCCTTTGCAGATTTTGCTTTTGAACCTT
>PFMD01000008.1 GCA_002784945.1 Candidatus Kerfeldbacteria bacterium CG_4_10_14_0_8_um_filter_42_10 | reverse complement strand
TTATGTTATTTATTCTAACCTTGTTCCAACTGGTTTAGTATACCCATGATTGAGTGGGAATAGAAGGCGCGATTCGCGAATCGCGCCTTCACAAAAATAATGGTATAATATCCCCATGGACCAAACTACCAAGCAAGCAATTAATAAAATTCAATCAATGGAGGTACAGGGCGCCACTCAAATTACCAATATTGTGTTAAAGACGCTTCAGAAAGAAGGGGAGATTCAATCTAAAAAATCTAAAGTCCAATATTTGAAGGCCCTAAAAAGCATTGGGGCTGCTTTAGAACAGGCTCGGCCAACCGAACCTTTGGCCCGGAATGCGGTTCAGTTTGTTTTTCATTATTTAGAACACATGGCTAGGGGAAAGTCGCTAGCCGAAACACACCAGGTTTTAAACAAAGCAATTAATCTGTTTACCAAATTGCTAAAACACCAGGAGCAAAAAATCGCAGAAGCGGGAAGCAAGCTGATCCGCCGTAATATGCATGTGTTTACCCACTGCCATTCTTCTATGGTAGAAGAAATTATTCTTGCCGCTTACCAAAAGAAAAAAAATTTCAAGGTATTCTGCACGGAAACACGCCCTCTTTATCAAGGAAGAATAACGGCCCGAAATCTTTTGAAGAAAAAATTGGATGTGACCATGGTGGTTGATTCCGCCGCTGATTTTTTAATCAGCCGTGCCAGCGGAAAGGAATTAATGATGGATATTATTTTTATCGGAGCTGACGTAATAACCTCGGGTGGATCAGTTATAAACAAAATCGGCAGTTTTGGCATTGCCCAGGTGGCCCGGGCGGAAAAAGTGCCGGTTTATGTCGCAACATCATTGCTCAAAATTGATCCCGAAACATTCACAAAGCGCTATGTGGCGATTGAAATGCGCGATCGCAAAGAAGTGTGGCCGCAAGGGCCCAAGGGTTTAAAAATAATCAACTTTGCTTTTGATCGGATTCCCGCCCGGCTGATTAAAGGAATCGTGTGCGAGTTCGGAGTGATTAAGCCCCGCCAAGTGGCCAGCTTGGTTCAGCAATACTATCCTTGGATTTTTCAGCCGATAAAATAGACGCTACCATGCTACATATCATGGTAGTGCATTATAATCTACGTTAAAAATGGGAAAATTTTATTTAAAATTCGTCCAACCCGGTTATCGGCCAAAAAATAGCGAATTAGTCGCTTCTTTTTATTTAGAGGCCAAAATAGATTTTAAGG
Organism: Candidatus Kerfeldbacteria bacterium CG_4_10_14_0_8_um_filter_42_10; assembly: GCA_002784945.1. GTDB lineage: Bacteria > Patescibacteriota > Patescibacteriia > UM-FILTER-42-10 > UM-FILTER-42-10 > UM-FILTER-42-10. The sequence continues at coordinate 21,800 of PFMD01000008.1, read as the reverse complement.
AAGCGGCCGGAGGAGTGGCGTCAGAATCATCCATCGGCACCTGGACGGAAGTGGGTACTTTGAAGGAGGAAAACCTCAGAAAATTGGCGGCGCACGCCTTTAATCTGAATGTTAAGAAAAAAACCTTTCAAGTGGCCTACCCTTTGGCTTTGATGGAAAAAGGAAGCATCCCGCAGTTTTTTTCGGGAATTGCCGGAAACGTATTTAGCATGAAAATCATCAGGAATCTGCGCCTGTTTGACATCACTTTTCCCAAGGAATATGTAAATAGTTTTCAGGGACCAGCCTTCGGTATTGAAGGAATTCGAAAAATAATGAACATTCGCAATCGTCCTTTGCTGGGATGCATTGCCAAACCAAAATTAGGTCTTTCGGCAAAGGAACATGCCCAATTGGCTTATCAGGTTTTTTCGGGAGGAGTGGATGTTTTAAAAGATGATGAGAATCTTACTGATCTTACCTCTGATCATTTTGAAAAAAGAGCCCGAGCCACTATCCACTTAGCTAAAAAAGCAGAAAAAGAAACCGGAGAGAAAAAAATGTGCGTGCTGAATGTTACGGCCCCGCCGCCGGAGATGATGAAAAGAGCGCGTTTGGTTAAAAGGCTGGGCGGTAAAGCGGTAATGGTGGATATTGTTTCGGTCGGTTTGGATAATGTCCAAATGCTCCGATCGGCAAAATTAGGATTAATTATCCACGGCCACCGGGCCGGCCATTCCATGTTTACCAAGAATCCCAAACATGGTATGAGCATGCTGGTATTGGCCAAGCTTTCCCGTCTGGCGGGTGTTGACCAACTGCACACCGGAACGGTAATCGGCAAGATGGAAGGGGAACAGAAGGAAGTTCTGGAAATTGATCAGTTTTTGAGAAATAAATGGTATCAAATGAAATCGACTATGCCCATTGCTTCGGGCGGCTTGCATCCTGGAATGATGCCGAAACTTTACAAAATTTTTGGAAAAGACATAATCCTCAATTTTGGCGGAGGAATCCACGGGCATCCGGCTGGCTCTTTGGCCGGCGCCAAAGCGGCCCGACAAGCACTGGAAGCGGTTTTAAAAAGAAAATCATTAAAAAATTACGCCAAGAATCATCTAGAATTGTTTCAGGCAATGGAACATTGGAAATAATTAATAGGAATTAGCTTTTTAGCTTATTAGGTTCTTAGCTGGTAGCTTGTAGGAAGTAGCTTATCAGTTCTAAGAGGTTAAACTAAAAAGCTAAGAAGCTACAAGCTAATAAGCTAAAAAGAATGGCCTTCTACTTAAAATCAAAAAAACTGAATATTGAAACGGGCGATTATCCAGAAGTGCTCCTGCACGAAAAGGAAGCTTTGAATTTCGGCATTCACGCCGGTGACCGCGTGGGATTGTCTTGGTACCGGCGAAAAAAGATTTTTGCCATTGTCGATGTGGCGGAAAAAGAAATTAAACCCGGCCAGATCGGGCTGTTTGAGGAAATTTGGAAAAAATATCCCTGCCGCAAAGATGAGATTATCGAAGTAAACATGGTAGAAAGACCGTTGTCCGTGCATGCCATTAACAAAAAGCTGATCGGTGAGGAATTAACTTATGAAGAAATCTACTCGGTAATCAATGATATTGTAAAACGCAAATTAGGATCCATTGAGCTGGCCTATTTTGTGGCTTCCAGTTTTGCCAAACCCTATACGCTGGATGAACTTTATTATCTTACCAAGGCTATTGCCGATACTGGCGAAAAACTGGTATTGCCGCACCGAACCATTGTGGATAAACATTCGGTGGGCGGACTGGCTGGCAACCGCACTACCATGATTGTTATTCCGATTATTGCCGCTTTCGGATTGTATATTCCCAAAACATCATCCCGCGCCATTACTTCTCCGGCCGGCACGGCGGACACTATGGAAGTGCTGGCGCCGGTAAGCTTTTCCATGCGAAAAATCAAAGAATTGGTTTTAAAGAACAAAGCCTGCATGATCTGGGGCGGCGGGTTGAACATTGCCCCGGCCGACGATTTGATCATCAAGGTTACCCGGCCGCTTTCCATTGAGCCATACGATAAAATGATCGTCAGTATTATGGCTAAGAAAGTGGCTATGGGCGTGAAGTATTTGGTAATCGATATGCCCATCGGCCCGGGGACCAAAATCAAAACATTACGGGTGGCTGAGGAAGTGGAAAAGAAATTCCTTTATCTAGGCCGGCGCTTTGGGATAAAAATCGAGGTGGTCAAAATGCCGGCGCGGGAACCGGTCGGCAAAGGAATCGGCCCGGCGTTGGAAGCCCGCGATGTTTTAAGAGTGCTCCAAAGAAAAGACAAGCGCCCGCTGGATTTGGAAAGCAAGGCATTGATTATGTCTGGCAAGCTTTTGGAACTGGCGGGCCAGGCCAAACGCGGCAAAGGAAAAGAAGCCGCCGCCGAAATCTTGAAGAGCGGCAAAGCCTGGAAAAAAATGCAGGAGATTATCAAAAGCCAGGGCGGCAATCCTAATATTGATGCCAATAGCGTTACTCTGGGCGGGGAATATTTCCGGGTCCCTTCTCAAAAAGCGGGTAAGGTGACGGCCGTGGATAACCAAGCGATTGATGAAATTGCCCGTACCTTAGGCGCTCCCGTTGAGAAAATGGCCGGCATTTATCTGCACAAACGAATCGGCCAAAGAGTGAATAAAGGCGACAAGCTTTTTACTTTTTACGCCCAAAATAAAGATCGGATCGCACTGGCTAAAAAAGCCATTGAGAAGATTGAAATTTACTCGATAAATTAATTATTATAATAAAAAGGCAAAGGCAACTTTGTTTTTTGTTTTAACCTGCCCCTGGCAAGCTGATTTTGCCTTGACAACTTCTTAGCTTTGGTGTAGGATATGCTGTTTATGATTAATCAAAACTTATGGAATTTACTATTCAAAAAACGATCAAAATAGGCTTAGCAATCATATTAATTCCCTTTGCGGTTTTATCGGGTGTTTTTGGTTATATCGCCGTAGCCGATGCCGCTGCTTCAAACGGCTGGTATGGGCAATACTACAATTATCCCAAAAATCATCCTGATATGAATTTGCCCAGTTCCGCGTGGCCCGATAATAATCACGGTGATCCTTTAGGGAATTGGGATACGGATTGGTATGATGATTCCCATTTTAAATTTGATCGGGTCGATCCCAGCTTGACTTTCGGTGAAAATTTTTTTCCATTTGACGAAACTGCCGAAGAAATAGATGGCGGGCATGACCGGCATTTCGGAGTTCACTGGCGGGCTAGCCTAAGCGCCTCGCAACCGGGTGAATATAGCTTTAGCATAGCCAGCGATGACGATTCCTGGATATATTTGGATGGTGAATTAATTTTGGAAAATCCGGGAATCCATGCTCCCAATACAGTTAGCGGAACCATGAATCTCAGTGATAATAATGTCGTGGATATCTTTTTTGCGGACCGCCGGGCGGAGCGATCTTATATGAATTTTCAATTTAATGATGCTAGCAACCTGATTATTACGCCGACAGAGTCTCCGGGCAATCTTCCTGACGAAATATTGCCCGAGGAACCAATTCAAGATGTTCCGCCTTCTCAAATCGATATTGATCCTAAAAATCTGGGGGTAGTGGTTGCGGCCGGCAAAGGAGAACAGCCCTATATTAAGCTATTTGATCGAGAAGGGAATTTTAAGAAGGAATTTTTGGTCTTTGGCGAAAACTATCATCAAGGAATTAATTTGGCGGTTGGAGACTTAGGAGAAGATCGCAAAATAGAAATAGTGGTGGCGCCGGCCTATGGAGAAAAACCGGAAGTAAAGATTTATCGCAGTGACGGTTCGCTGATCAACAGCTTTTTAGCCTACGATGAAAATTTCCGAGGCGGCGTGAATGTGGCCGTTGGTGATACCAACGGAGACGGAATAAAAGAAATTATTACGGGCGCGGGCGTGGGGGGCTCTTTGATAAAGGTGTTTCAGTTCCAGAACAATAATTACCAGCCAATCAATGCCGGATTCTATAGTTACAACCAAAATTATCAGCAGGGCATTAAAGTGGCCGCCGGTGACTTAAACGGCGACGGCCGTGCTGAAATCATAACCGGAACCGAAATCGGAGACGGGCCGCATATTAGAATTTTTGACGAAGCGGGTAACTTGATGTTTGCTCCGGGATTCTTTGCTTATCGCCAAGATTTAAGGCAGGGCATTAAAGTGGCGGCCGGTGATTTAGACGGCGACGGAACGGATGAAATCATTACCGGCACTAATTTAGGTTTAGGGCCCCAAGTCAGAGTATTTGACCCGTTTGGCCAGATCAAATTCACCGCCGGATTCTTTGCTTATGACCAGGCGTTTCGGGGCGGAGTAAATGTGGCCGCGGCGGATCTGGATTTGAACGGGCGCGAGGAAATCATTACCAGCGCCGGCCCGGGCGGCGGACCCCATGTTAGAATTTTTGGCCGTTATGGCGAAACCAGAATAGCGGCCGGCTTTTTCGCCTTTCCCGAGGAATACCGCAGCGGAATTCAGGTTGGCGGGGGAGTATTGGATTTGTAAGCTAAAATGATTTAAAAAAGAAAAACCGCCTAGAGAAACTCCCGGCGGTTTTTTAGTTTGAATATTGAATGCTAACTAAAAATTAATTTTCTGATTTTTCACATATTTTCAGCAACTTTTTGACCAGTGCTTCCGTTTCTTTAATGGTAGTTCTTGTTCCTTCAATAATCTCGGCAGGCACATCATGCTTTTCAAATTCCGCTAGGTGCGTTCTTAATTGAATCAATTGAGTTTCCAAATCCATAAGAATAGCGAGTGTATTTTCGGCATCAGAAGTTTCTGACTTGGGAACAACTTGATCGGGTAATTCCAATGAAGTCATAATCAATTTAAATAATTGTTAAATACGGGTTAAAAGTTTTTATTTAGCGACTTTCTTTTTTAAAAAAGAAAACGACAATTGTCCCGACGATTAAAACAATAATAACAATATCTAAAATCTCGCTGTACTTTCTGATTTCTTCCCACCGGCTGCCTAAATAGTATCCCAAATAGGCCAAAAAACTGTTCCAGATCCCGGCGCCGATCACGGTATAGAGCGAGAATTTTGCCAAATTCATCCGACCCACGCCCGCCGGCAAGGAAATAAGGTGCCTGATCACGGGAATAAAACGGCTGATAAAAATGGTCTTGTCGCCGTACTTAGCAAAAAATCTTTGCGTCTGATCCAAATGATGCTCGTTTAGCAGCAGGTATTTGCCGAATTTTTTTACCAACGGCCTTCCGCCAAACGCCCCGACATAATAAGAAATCAAGGAACCGATAATGCTGCCCAGGGTGCTGGAAAAGGCCAGCCCCCAAAAGGTAAATTTATGATCAAACCACAAAAAGCCGGCAAAAGGCATGACCGCTTCGCTGGGCACCGGGGCCACCATGCTCTCCAAGGTCATTAAAAGCCCGACGCCCCAATACCCCAGTTGGGATATGATTAAAGTGAAATAATGAATAAGGAATTCAGTTAGACCCATTTGATAGCTTGTAGGAAGTTAGCTTGTAGGAATATAGCCTTGAATCTACAAGCTAACTTCCTAATTCCTAAACTCCTAATTTCTTAATTCCTAAATAAACTTTCGGCAATTCTTGCTGCCGCAGTTGCATTCAAAGTGGATAAAAACATTATCCTTGCCGTAATCGGAGGTTATTTCTTCTCCCTTCTTGATATCCCGCAAAGCGATGTCGCAGTTGTTGATTACTTCGGTATTGGGATCGCAGGAGTGGTTCACGTATCTTTCCGGCGGACTTTGCAGAATGAATTCACTCAGCTGGTAATTAGAAATGTAATGTTTTTCCTTTTCTGGCAGAGCCGCCGCCTCTTCTTTAGTCAAAATCTTTTTCGGCTTCCACCTCAGTACAATCTCGCCCTTTTTAAAATCCTTATTGGCAAAAACGCCTTGTTGGTTAATTTTTGATTCCTTTACAATTACGTTTGTCATCGCTTTTTTCTTTTACAATAATTATTTTAAAATAATCCTCCGATGCTTACCATAATTTTCCAAAAATTTTCTGAAAATGAAAACCGTAAATCGCGAATGTTACGGCCAAGGGAAAAAGGCGGGGGCGCTTAAAAATGGTCCAGAACAAGAGCTTCCAATAATTACGCCTTTCTTTTCCGATAATGCCCAAACGCAGAACCGATTTAAAGAATGCCCCGACATGGTAAAAATGAAATCTAATCACGCTCTTCGAGGAGGGCTGGTAATTTTTCAGGAATCCCTTGACGCGCTGGTAATAATTATTGGGGGAATAGAGCGCTTTAAGAATCCGCTTATAGCCGTTTAGCAGCATATTCTGATCCATTTTAGGAATAAAATTAATGGTCAGATCGGTATTATCGCCGGTAATATCCTTCACAATGCGATTTTCTTTCTTAAGGCGCAAGTGCAGCCGGGTTCCCGGAGTGGCATTCAATAAACCGACCATGGCGGTAATGATTTTGCTTTCTTGAATGAACTTGATTTGCCGTTCAAAAATCGAAGCGGGATCATTATCGAATCCTACAATGAATCCGCCCTGCACTTCTAAACCGAACTGCTGGATTTTTTTGACGCAGTTGATCAAATCCCTGTTTTTGTTTTGAAACTTGCCGCATTCTTCCAAGCTTTCTTTATTGGGCGTTTCAATGCCGATAAAAACCGTGTTGAATCCGGCCTGCACCATCAGGCGCATCAGCTCTTCATCGTCCGCCAGATTGATTGACGCCTGGGTATTGAAGGAAAAAGGATATTTCCTTTGCTCCATCCATTCAACGACAGCGGGCAAAATTTCTTTTTTCAGCTTCTCTCTGTTCCCAATGAAGTTATCATCCACAAAGAATACTCCGCCCCGCCAGCCTTGGTCATAGATGCTTTCCAGCTCAGCCAAGACCTGCTGCTTATCCTTTATGCGCGGTACTCGGCCGCAAAGCAAGGCGATATTGCAAAATTCACAGTTAAAGGGGCAGCCCCGGGAATACTGGATGTTCAGGGAAAAATAGTTTTTGGCTTTAATAAGCCCCCAGCTGGGAATGGGGGTCGTTTTAACATCGGCCCATTCAGGAGAGGTGTAAATATGCTTAGCGCAACCATTTTTTAAATCTTCCAAAAATAAAGGCAGGGTGATTTCCGCCTCATTAAGCACCAAATGATCCACTTTTTCAAAATCATCCCGGTTGGTGGTAAAAAGAGGCCCGCCCGCCACGGTTTTAACACTCATTTTTTTACAGCGCTCAATAATTTCATTCGCCGATCCTTTTTGAATCGACATCGCGCTGATAAATACAAAATCAGCCCATTTAATTGTTTCATCATCCAATGCCGTTACATTCAAATCAATCAGTTTTTTCTCCCATTCCTTAGGAAGCAGCGAGGCGACGGTCAATAATCCCAAAGGAGGATTGGTGGACTTTTTAGAGACGAATTTTAAGGCATGCTTAAAACTCCAAAAAGTTTCGGGATATTTAGGATAGACTAAAAGTATTCTCATAGTAGATTTTTTAATTCGTTAAAAAATGTAAAGCCTGTTTTAACTGATTATGAAAATTGTCCTCGGTGTTAAAGCATTTTAATTTATATTTTTTTGTTTCTCTCGCAAAATATTCGCCATATATTCTTAAATGATCGCAAGTGGTTTGAATATCTTTTTTATTATTAAAATTATCCAATACCCAGTCTCTATTATTTTTATTATTTAATATTCCTCTGAATATTTTATCTTTATTTAGTTTGGTTAGAAAAATAATTTTAATATTCCGATTACCTAAGAATCCTTTAACCAGATTAGGCAAAAGATGCACTCCCTCTATTATATAGTCCGCCCGGCCCTCAACTAGATATAATATTAGATTTTTAACTCCCGGCCAAATTGATTTGGCCTCTTTTATGTCAAATTTCAACCGGTCTTTTCCTGTATATTTTTTCATCAGCTCTTTAATATCCATTACGTATAAAGGGAATTTTTTGGCTAATTCATTTTTTTTGAGATAGGGAATGACAATCGGAATAATATCATCGGTTGAAATATAAGGGATATTTAATTTTTGGGATAGCTTTTGCGACAATATGCCCTTGCCACTGCGGGGAGACCCGCCAATTAGGTATATCATAAATTAAAAGAAAGTTTTTATTGTTTTAAATCATAACCGCTTACAATTTATTAGATGGTGTAGCGAATTTGTGAGCTATTCCATCTAACGTCTGGCGCGGAGGCGATGTTTTAGACTATTCTTTTTTCTTTTTAAACCAGCCCACCAGAAATAATATTCCTGTTAGAAAAGCAACTCCAGAAATTTGTATTGCCCAGGATAACATATACCACTCAAACTGATTTCTCATCAGTAAAGCGATGTAAACTAGTCCCGCTAAAATAAATCCTACCCCTCCGACAATTTCGCGTTTCCAAGAGATTATCAGGATAATAAGCAAAATAAGCGCCGGTAAAATATGCATGAAAAGAGCCCCGGCGGTTTGCCAAAAGTTTAGCCCTGAATCAAAAACATCTAACGACATTAAAGCCAGGAAGCAGATAAATATTATTGATAGAATTCTTGGCGTCCAGTACAAACTTTTACTAATATTGTTTTTCATATTTATAAAATTTAATTATTTTAGATAACGTTTCGGGCTAGCCGACCTGCCCGCCGTAGTCCCGCAACAGCGGGACGGAGGCGGGAGTTTAGCTTATTTTTTCTTAAAATCATTTTCAGCTAGTTTTGACTGACGCATTATTGATCGGAACGTTCCCAGAGGTATTTCTTTTCTGTTCGCGGGGATTATAACCGTAAGGGTTGGGCTACCTGATTTTCTAAATTTAACATGGCTCCCTTTTTACGAGACATAAATAAAGCCCTTTTTTTGAAGGACTTTAATTATATCGTTAGATGAATATAGTTTAAGCATAGCAAAGAGGAGATTCCACAACTTCGGGTCTCTCAACTTTTGTTACTTTGGATACATTGATATCCTCCAAATACAATTCCAAAGCTTCTCTTAGATTTACCATCGCCTCTTTTTTAGTTTTACCGAAACTGGAAATATCCACATTCAAACATTGAGCAACATAATATTTGCCCTCTTTCCAAATGACACTCTTTAAAATTATTTTCTGCATATATTTGAACTTCTATAGTTAGACTATCAAGATAGAGTAAATAAGTCAAGTTTGGCCTATCCGCTTCCGCCGAAGGCGGAAAGGTTTGGCATGGCGAGCGAGCGTTAACAAAATCATTTTAATAAATACATTCTTATACCCTCTAGATTGCCGGAAGAAAAGTACTTTGATAAATTATTAGATTTTAAATTTAGCCATTCGCAGCTTTTGTGTTCATTGCTGATTGTAATTTTTCCCCCTTTATACATTCCTTCAAAAAATAGATATAAAACGTAGGCGTCTTTTTTAGATCCAGAAATTGATGCTCTAAGTAAATGCCTTCCCACTGCTACTGGTTTTTCATTTAAATCGTACTTTATTTTACCAATTTCTTCGGTTACTTCACGTTTTAATATTTCAGTAAGGGGTTTGCGAAATTCTTTATCATTTATCCGTCCACCAGGAAAATCATAGAGTCCGGCATAACTGCCGTTATCTAGACCCCCTAAAGCTAATATTTGGCCTTTTCTGTTTTTTAATATTAGCTTTAGGGAAATTTGGTATAATCCGTGTTTTTTTACCATAAAATAATTTTTATTTAGCGAGCGAGCCGGCTAGGCCGTGTTGGGTGAAACAAATTTTTACTTTCTTTTAGCAAGGTACTGAATAAAGAGACTTTTCTTGGGATTATCTTTCTTGAAATCGTGGTAGATATTTTCCACTTCGAAATCCACGCTTAATATATCCAGCATATCCTTTTGGTAAATCGGATACAGATCGAGCTTGCTCCAGATTTTTCGTGATTTGTCGTAGTAATGTAAAACGACAACGGTTTCACTGATATAGGCCGGGAACAACAATATTTTTTGCTGAAATCCATGATAGTAAACGGTGTGATCGAAAGTAAACTTTTCAAAAACATCCTCTTTGTGCAAGTTCATCAGCGAGCGGATATAGTCGTAGTTTCGCGAATCTATGAAAAGATAGCCATTCTTTTTAATAAGCTTGGCAAATTTGCTCACGACGCTTTGCTGAGCTTTTTTAGTATAATCCCTGGTGCCGCCGCCGATGTAGGTAAGCGAGTTTCCGGTCAAAAAAGCGAAATCAAACAGATGGGTATACTCCGGATCGGCATTGGGCAAATCAATCCAGTTTGCTTTGTGAATGGGGATGTCTATCTTTTTATTTTTAAAGAGAAATTTTGCTTGCCGAATAAACTCATCATCAACTTCATTCGCTTCGGCGCTATTGATTTGATACTTGTCTTTTTTTAAAACCTGCAAGATTCCGGCCAGATCAAGCCCGCCGCCAACGCCTAAATCCAAAATGCTTCGCAGGTTAAGTTTTTTGAGAATTTCAGCAAAAAATTGCAATTCTTTCAGTTTAGTGCCGCCTTTGAATTTGGGGTAGATATCTTTTTCCCAGCTCACATATTTGTAACCCGAAAATTCTTCTATCGGATTGCTAATATACGGAAGGGTATTTATGAATGACATGTTTTTATAAATGAGTTAGCTCGCGAACTAGGGGGAAGCGATGGCGTCATAACTGATTTGCGCGAACTAAACAAGTAAAACCACTCCAATCTTACCTGAAATAGGGGATAAAGTAAAGCTATTTGATTGTACTTTCTATAACTAGAAAGTACCAAAGAGTTTTGGGGAAAATGATTTGCGTTCTTTGATTTTTGCTTATTTCGTCTTTTGTGGCAAAGCATTTTCCCCAAACCCCAACGCTTTTTAAGTTTATCCCGTTAGAAGCCCGGACATAACTAGCCTTAATCAATCATGAGGGTTAATCCTTTCTAGACCCCGTTAGAAATTACTATCTTAATAGCACAATTATCGAAATTGAGAAGAAATTTCTGATGGGGTTGACACGTATTAATATAATGAATATAATCAAATTAGCACTCTCAACATTAGAGTGCTAATCCCTAAAAAGCTGAAAGCGAGACGCCGGCGTCTCGCCTACATTTAAACAAATGTCTCCCCAAAACTTTACTTTCAAATCCCAAGAGGCAATCCAAAACTCCCAGGGCATCGCTTCGGAAAGCGGACAGCAGCAGGTGGATGGATTGCATCTGATAATGGCGCTTATTACCATGAGCGAATCTTTGATTTTATCCATTTTAAAAAAACTGGAAGTTCCAGAAGAACCGTTGAAAAATCAAATCCAGGCGGAAATTGCCAAAATTCCCAAGGCATCCGGCCCGGGAACAGTGGGGCAGATGTACATTACCGAAGATTTTAAAAAAATACTGGATCAATCCCAAAAAGAAGCATCCAAATTAAAAGACGAATACATTTCCACGGAGCATATTTTTTTGGCGATGCTAAACATTGATACCAAGGTCAAGGCGTTACTTACGGAATCCAAGATCAATTACGACAGCGTGTTAAAGGTGCTGGCCGAAGTACGCGGCACTCAAAAAGTGGATTCGCCGGATCCGGAAAGCAAGTACCAGGCTTTGGAAAAATACAGCGTCAATTTAACCAAGCAGGCGCGCGAAGAGAAACTGGACCCGGTAATCGGCCGCGATGATGAAATCCGCCGGATCATGCAAGTATTATCCCGCCGCAAAAAGAACAATCCCGTTTTAATCGGCGAGCCCGGTACCGGCAAAACGGCCATTGTGGAAGGGCTGGCCCAAAGAATCGTTTCCGGCGATGTTCCGGAATCCATTAAAGACAAAGAACTGTTGGCGCTGGACGTGGGTTCTTTGGTGGCCGGATCAAAGTTCCGCGGCGAATTCGAAGAGCGGCTCAAGGCGGTTTTAAAAGAAGTGGAAGCGGCCGCCGGAAAAATCATTTTATTCATTGATGAACTGCATACCGTTGTTGGAGCGGGCGCGGCCGAAGGAGCGGTGGATGCTTCGAATATGCTTAAGCCGGCTTTGGCGCGGGGAACTTTGCATGCGATCGGCGCCACCACTTTAAAAGAATACCAAAAATATATTGAAAGGGACGCGGCTTTGGAAAGAAGGTTCCAGCCGGTTTACATCGGCGAGCCGTCCGTAGAAAACACCATTGCCATTTTAAGGGGCATTAAGGAAAAATACGAAGTGCACCACGGCGTTCGAATAACGGATGGCGCGATTATTGCCGCGGCCCAGTTTTCGCACCGCTATATCTCGGATCGTTTTTTGCCGGACAAGGCGGTGGATTTGATTGACGAGGCCACTTCGGCTCTGCGCATGGAAATTGACAGCATGCCGGAAGAATTAGATAAGCTGCACCGCCGGGTAGTTCAGCTGGAAATCGAAAAGAGAGCGCTGGCTAAAGACAGTGATCCTGAAACCAAAGAGCAGCTGAAGACGATTGAAAAAGAGCTGAGCGGAATCAAAGAAAAAAGCCAGCAGCTGGAACTGCATTGGAAAAGCGAAAAAGACATTATCGGCAAAATCAGGCAGGATAAATCGCAAATCGATAAGCTGAAAAGCGAAGCGGAAGTGAAAGAGAGAAAAGGAGAGCTTCAGAAGGTGGCCGAAATTCGCTACGGCCAGATTCCGGCGTTGGAAAAAGACATTAAAAAACTGGAAAATAAACTGGCCAAAATTCAAAGCGACCAAAAAATCCTGAAAGAAGAGGTGACCGAAGAAGACATTGCCGAAGTGGTTTCCCGCTGGACCGGCATTCCGGTAAGCAAAATGCTGGAAAGCGAAGAACAAAAGCTGGCTTCTATGGAAAATGTTTTAGCGAAAAGAGTGATCGGCCAGAAGGCGGCCATTGAGGCGGTTTCCAACGCGGTGCGCCGTTCCCGCGCCGGCATTGCCGAAGAAAACCGGCCCATCGGCACTTTTATTTTCATGGGCCCTACCGGAGTCGGCAAAACTGAGCTTGCCCGAGCCCTGGCCGAATTCATGTTCAATGATGAAGAGGCCTTGGTGCGGGTGGATATGTCCGAATACATGGAGCCGCATGCCGTGGCCAAATTAATCGGCTCGCCGCCGGGATACGTGGGCTATGAAGAAGGCGGCCAGCTGACCGAAATAATCCGGCGCCGGCCGTACGCGGTAATCTTGTTCGATGAAATTGAAAAAGCACACCCCGAGGTGTTCAACATCCTTTTGCAAATAATGGACGACGGCCGGCTGACCGATGCCAAAGGCCGCACCGTCAACTTCAAAAATACCATTATTATCATGACTTCCAACATCGGCAGCCAGACCATTTTGGACTGGGCTTCGGATAAAGGCATGGGCTTCGGCTCATCCACAAAAAAAACGGCGGAGAAGGAAATGCAGCAGAAAATCATGGCGGAATTGAAAAGCCGCTTCAAGCCGGAATTCATCAACCGGGTGGATGAAATAATCATTTTTGACAGTCTGGCCAAAGACGATTTGAAAGCGATTGTGGAGCTTCAGCTGATCCAAGTGCAAAAAAGGCTGGCCGAGCGGAAAATAAATCTAAAAATTTCCGATAGCGCCAAAGAGCATCTGGCCAAAAAGGGCTACGACCCCGCGTTTGGCGCCCGGCCCTTGAAAAGAGTCATTCAAACGGAAATTTTGGATCCGCTCGCTTTACAAATTATTAAAAACAAGGTAAAAGAAGGGGATATTGTAAAGCTCGATTATCGGCAAAACAAGATTGTGTTCAAGTAGGAAGTTAGCTTGTAGCTTATTAAGTTTTAAATTGTTATATTGTTTTATGGTTAAATTGTTGAAAAGTAGCAGTAAAACAATAAAGCAATGTAACAATAAAACAATTTCTAACGCTGGTTTTGAGATTGATTGCGGAAGTGATATAATTGAATCGGATCAGATAATCAATAATTTATGGCTGATTTTTCCAAAAAAATAATTGTTGAATTCCTCTATGCTGATTTATCGCGCTGCATCCGCTGCCAAATGAGCTATACCAGTCTAGAAGCTTCTTTGAATCATCTTCAAGATGCTATTGCTGAATTAGGAATGAAAGTAGAACTAAAAAAAATCCCCATTGCCACCAAAGAAGAAGCCGAGCAGCACGGTTTTACCACTTCTCCCACCATTAAAATCAACGGCAAAGATTTGGAGGAAATCATTCACGGAAGGCCCCGCCATACCAAAAGCTACTGCGGCAGCTGCTCGGCGGTCTGCGATACGGAGACCGAATGCCGCACCTTTTCTTACGACGGCAAAATTTACGAATATATTCCCCGCAAAATGATTGTGGAAGCGATTAGAAAACTTTACCCCGTTAGAAGCTCTTAGAAATTGTAACGTGAAAGCTGAACAGCGGGATAAGCGAAGGCTTCTAACGGGGTGTACCCGGAAACAGAAAAGCCGTAGCTGGACCTAAAAGGCGGTTCGCGCAATCAGAGGCTCGTTTGAAAATCGGGCTTTTTTAATTGGATTGACACTCCTTTTAAATTTTGGTAATTTGGAATACTAAACAAGAGCAGTTCTTTCAACATACAACCAAAACCAAACTCAAGAAAGGGGGAGTTCCCCATGATCAAGCGAGCGCTGTTCAGCGTTCATGACAAGACCGGTCTGACACCTTTAGCCACTGAGCTTCAGAGTCAGGGCTGGTCAATTGATTCCAGCGGCGGAACCGCGGAACATTTACAGCAAGCTGGAATCAATGTGATTACGGTGGAAGAGGTAACCGGCTTTCCCGCAATTCTGGGCGGCCGGGTAAAAACGCTTCACCCTATGATTCACGGCGGAATTTTGGGCCAGTTGGACAAACAATCAGATCTGGATGATTTACTGAGACATGGCATTAAGCCATACGGTCTAGTAGGGGTCAATCTATATCCTTTCGAAAAGACCATCAGGCAACCTGGAGTGACGGAAGAAGACGCCATCGAGAATATTGACATTGGTGGTGTTGCCTTGATCAGGGCAGCGGCGAAAAACTACCGGCATGTGGCGGTGGTAACCAACATTGACCAGTATTCCCGAATCATCTCGGACCTTCAACAGCATGGCGAAATCACCTTGGCTCTGCGGAAGCAGCTGGCTTCTGAGGCTTACCAGTACACCGCTTGGTACGACACCGCCATCATGAACTGGATGGCTCAGCAGGAAGGCGTGGAAGTTCCGCTGTTTCCGGAGAAGCTTATTCTTCCGTACCAACTGGTTCAGAAACTGCGCTACGGCGAGAATCCGCATCAGCAAGGAGCGCTGTATCGCGTACCGGGATTCAGCATCCCTTCAGTTGTGAACGCCACCCAAGTATGGGGCAAAGTCCCTTCCGCCACCACCATTGGCGATCTGAACGCCGGCGTGGAAACGGTCCGGGAAATGCTCAATCTCCGGAATTTTCCTCACTGGAATCTGGCTGCCGTGGTGATCAAACACAACACTCCTTGCGGACTAGCGGTTGGTGACAGCCCGGTGGAAACCTATGTCAAGGCGCGGGAAGCGGATCCGCTGTCGGCATTTGGCGGAGTGATTGCCCTCAATTTCCCGATTGACGCGGCAACTGCACATGAAATCTGTGCAATCAAAGTGGATGGCGTAATCGCTCCCGGATTCGCCGATGACCAGGCGCTGGGAGTCATCCAAGCGGCGCGGGAAAAGGCTAAGACGCCGATCTTCATCATTCCAGAACTGGTTCCCTTACCAACGGGCTCCATGAATTTGAAGTATGTGGTGGGCGGTCTGATCCTTCAGCAAGCGGATCTGGAACCGGTTAAATTGAATGATTGGAATGTCGTCACCGAAAAACAGGTGCCGGATGGGCAGTGGAAAGACATTCTCTTCGGCTGGCTGGCCATTATGCACGTGCGGTCCAACTCCGTCATTGTGGTCAAGGATGGTCAGACTCTGGGAATCGGCAGCGGCCAAACCAGCCGCATCGGCTCGGCCAAGATCGCCCTGCAACAGGCTGGCGAAGGGGCAAAAGGCGCGATTTTGATTTCCGATGGCTTTTGTCCTTTTAACGACGTGGTAACCGAAGCGGCGAAATGTGGAATTGCCACCGTAGTGCAGCCTGGCGGATCAGTCAACGACAAGGCCTCGATTGATGCCGCGAACGAGCATGGGCTGGCCATGGTGTTCACGGGTCGCCGGGCATTTTGGCACTAAATTTTAGAAGGAGGAATTTCAAGTACCTGCAGGGTTTATCGCTTTGCAGGTTTTTCTATTTAGCTTATTAGCTGGTAGCTTTTTAGCTTTTTAGGATTTGTATTGTCTCATTGCACGATTGTTAGTTAATTGTTATATTGTTTTATTGTTTAATTGTTAATTTTAGAAAACAATAGAACAATATAACCATAAAACAATAGAACAATAATAAGCTAATAATTCTTTGACTAATCTCCCAGAAAATGATAATTTGCAATACTAAACAAGTGGAACTTTGAAATCAAAATAGCCGCTAGTGCGCTAGCAGGAGGTGCGTATGAACAGCAAGTACGCTGACGCGGGAGTCAGTTTAGAAACGGCTCACGCTTTGGACCAGCGCCTGAAACAGATGCTGGGGACAGGGATCGGACTTTTTTCCGGAAGCCAGTTGGTTGACCTTTCAACCTATGAGCATCCGGTACTGGTAACCACGATTCAGCATGCCACAATGCAAGCAGGGGTAAATTTCAAACGAAGCGGAGCGGTGGTGTCGGAAAGCTGCGTCCAAAGACTGCGGCAAATCAACTGTAATCCGCTTTTCTTTCTGGATTACTTTGCTGGTGGAAAATTGGACGTTGATTCCGTTGCCGCCTGCATTGAAGGAATGAAACAGGGCTGCGGCGAAGCAATGCCGCTTTTGGGCGGAGAGACAGCCGAGATGCCGGGCGTGATTGTTCCAGGTTACTACGAAGTGGTCGGTTTCGCCGTTGGTGTAGGGGAAGCGAGAGAGCTCTATCACCCCCATTCGCCCGACACGTTTCCTTTTTACCCCCAGCTCAGCGGCTTCAAAAAGCCGGTGCTGGTGGCATCGGTTGATGGCGTGGGAACCAAAACCAAGGTGGCTCTGATGGCGGAGAAGCACGAAGGAATCGGTCAGGATCTGACGCATCACTGCGGAAACGACATTTCGGTCTGCGGAGCCTTGCCGCTTTTCTTTCTGGGGTATCTCGGAACCAGCGGATCAGTCGATCCACTTTCGGATTTGCTGGGAAATAGTCTCCAGCAAGGATGCGACAGTTTCCAATGCCAATCCCTGGGGTTGGTTAGCTGCTCGGTTCGTGAAACCTACGAGGCCGGACAGTACGACTTGCTGGGTCTGATGGTCGGGGTCGTTGAAGCGGACGCCTTTTTGGATGGTTCCAATACCGCGGCAGGAGACGTTTTGCTGGGAATTCCTTCCGTGGGGCTGCACACCAACGGCTACTCGCTGGCCCGCCAGATTTTTTTCACCGATCTGGGATGGCCGGCGGATCAGTTAATCGCAGCGGGCGTATCACCCGAATTTGCTCGGCAGTGGAAGATTCCAGCGGACGTTACCATTGGTAACGAGCTGCTCAAAGTCCATCAGCCGTACGGCCGAGCAATCCAGACGCTTCTTCAAAACTGCCACCCGCGGGCCTTTGCCCATATCACCGGCGGCGGAGTGGAAAACATTCCGCGCGTTATTCCGTCTCAGTTCCAAGCGGTAATCAAAGAAAGCACTTGGCCCCAGCCGTTCATCTTCCCTCTGATTGAAAAACTGGGGAATGTTCCGCATGAGGAAATGCTCCGGGTATTCAACAGGGGAATCGGGCTGGTGGTGATTCTTCCGGCAGCGGAAGCGCAACGTGCCATCCAAGCGCTTGCGGCTCAGGGCATAACTTCTTACCAGATCGGCGGGATTGATACCCGCGCTTCTGGTGAACCGGCGGTAACCATTTACCCGTAGCGAATTTGTTCGTTGACCTAGGCCGTCTTTCCTAACAGAAAGACGGTTTTTCATTTGGAATAAATATTGGCAAAAAAAACAGGGGCGAAACGGAGTCCGCCCCAGAAAGGTTTTTGCGATTGGCTGAATGAGCTTTCAGCGGTCCACGATCGAAGGTGATACGCTGTCCGGCCATACTTGGATCCGAACGGTGCAGTTGGTGCCGTTTCCGTCGGCATCGAACTTGCCGATGCCCTGAATGGTTACCGATGCACTGTCGCCGGGAGCGCTGATGGAATAGCTGCCGTTCTCATTTACCGGCTGCGTGGTCAGGTAACCGATCCCCTCCGCATTCTTGGTAAGCAGTGCAAACGATCCGCCGCCGCCGCCCATGGCCGTGGGACGGCGATAGTGCTGTTGCGCCCGAACCGCCAGGTTTTGGAGATCCGCAGCCAGGACATCACAGTTACTGGCGGCCTGGTCCTTGGCGTCCTGGTCATTGAACATGTTGATGCCAACCACCGCGATTCCCACGATAATGACGGACAACACAATGAGTAGAAGTTGCTGCTGACCCATTTCGGTACCTCCTTTACGTGACAATAACTGGTTCTGTTATTTTTTCAGTGAAGCAGCGCTGGAGCATCGGATTAATATACACAATGAAACAGATATTGTCAATAACCCCAGCCTTAGGTATATAATGCAAACAATGAAGAACAAAGTAGAACTCCAAGTACATTCTAACCACTCGGATGGCTCCTATTCGGTAGCGGCGCTTTTTAAAATGGCTAAAAAACAAGGTGTCGCGATTTTTAGCATTACCGATCATGATTCTGTGGTAGGAATCCCCAAAGCTTTTGAAGCGGCTAAGCTTTTTAAAATATCCTATATTGCCGGCGTGGAACTGACCGTAGTTTATCAAAAGAGCGAACTGCATTTGCTGGGATACGGAATCGACCATCACAACGCCGGTCTGCGAAAACTGACCGAATTCTCTCGAAAAAGCCGGGCGGAACAGATCGCCAAAATGACCATCAAACTGCAAAAACTGGGGTATCAGGTATCCTTTGCCCAAGTAAAAAGCAGGGCGCACGGTTTAATCGCGCGGCCCCACTTAGCCGATGAAATAATCGCTAACCCCAAAAATCGAGCTTATTTTAAAAAAAGGCATGGTAAGTTGCCCAATCGATCGTTATTCATTCAAACCTATATTATTCCCGGCAAACCGGCTTTTGTCGAAAAAAAGTACGTTCCCATTAAACAGGGGATTGATGTTATTCATAAAGCGGGAGGTTTCGCTTTCCTTTCTCATCCTTTGGGCCGGCGTTTCAGTGAAGGAATCGGGCTGACTTCTTACCGCAACTGGCGCCGGGTCCTTTTTAACCTTAAAAGAATGGGCCTTGATGGCATTGAAGTTTACGCGCCGGATCATTTTGTCAGCGACCAAAAGACTCTTTTCCGATTCGCTAAAAGGAATCATTTGCTCATGAGCGGCGGCAGTGATTTCCATAATCTTAGAATTCCCGGAATTCCTTTAGGATATGTTTCGAAAAAAAGAAAAATTCCCTATTCCGTCGGCAAGAATTTACTCCATCAGGTAAATCCTAAATTCACATTTCGAGCAAAATAGGTTAGAATATGAATATGTACGGTTATATTGCTGTATTGTTAAATTGTTAATTTTGCAGTAATCACTAAATCAATACAACAATATAACAATATAGCAATTCTAAAAAATTAATATATCAAATACTATGTCCGAACAGGAAATTCTTTCTAAAAAGGAACCGCAAAAAATGTTCGAGCCGCAGGAAAAAAATCCTGAAAAACTGCTGCCGGCCGGAAACGCTCATCCCGCCATGAAATTGGTATACCTCCTAATAATTAATGCGGTTGTGTTCGGAGTCATCTATTCTGTGGCCTATCTGTTTTTCAGCCAAGACAGCACCAACGCTAAGATGGCGGCGGAGATAGTCGCCATACTTACCTTAATCGCCAGCTTTATATTTTGGGTGAAGAGCAAAAATAAATAAGATGCCTAAACCAGTTATCGAGTTAGAAAAAATCGATAAAGCTTACCGGCTGGGAAAAGAGCGCTTTTTGCCGGTTTTAAAAAACATCAACTTTGCCTTAAACAAAGGTGATTTTATCGCTATTATGGGTCCGTCCGGATCGGGCAAATCCACTTTAATGAACATTATCGGTCTTTTGGATCGGCCCAATTCCGGATTGTACCGGCTGGACAGTCAGGATACGGAAACTTTGCCTAAGCGCCAATTTTCCAAGCTGCGCGGAAAAAAAGTGGGCTTTATTTTTCAAAATTACAATCTTTTGCCGCGCTATTCGGTCTACAAAAACGTGGAGTTGCCGTTGATTTACGCTAAAGTAGAGCGGGCAAAAAGAAAAGAGCTGGTGTCCAATGCCATTAAGTCAGTGGGCCTTTCCAATAGAATTAAGCACAAGCCTAACGAGCTTTCCGGCGGGGAGGCTCAGCGTGCCGCCATTGCCCGGGCTATCGTGAATGCGCCCGAAATAATTTTGGCGGATGAGCCGACCGGAAACCTGGATTCCAAAACCGGTCTAGAAATCATGAGTCTTTTGAAAAATGCTAATAAAAAGGGAGCGACCGTCGTAGTCGTTACCCATGATCCTAAAATAGCCCAATGGGCCGATAAAACAATAACAATGGTCGACGGTGAATTTGCAACGGGAAAGGACGAAAAAAAATGAATATTTTAGAAAGCATTCGCTTTGCCTTTGCCGCCATTTGGGCCAATAAACTCCGATCGCTTTTAACCATGCTAGGAATAATTATTGGTGTTTTCTCGGTAATTACCTTGGTTAGCATTGGGAGCGGCGTGCAGAATGAATTTGCCGGGGCCGTTGATTCTTTCGGCGGGAATATGGTGGCCGTAATTTCCGGGGATATCGAAGCAGGAGGAATGGGGGCGGAGTCGTTTATGACCATGTCTTCTTTGACGATAAGAGATGTCGAAGCAATTGAATCGGTGGAAAACGTGAGTGCGGCCGCGCCTTTAATGCTGGTTCCCAGCGCCATTACCCCGCCGGACAAACAGCCCTACCTCCCAATGGTAATTGCTACCACTGACAAGATGAGTAGAATAATGGATATTAAGGTCACCGAGGGCAGACACCTCCAGCCGGAAGATTTAGACAATAAGGCGCGCGTAATTTTAGTGGGCCGGGATGCCGCCAGCCAAGATTTTACCGGCTCGCCGATCGGGCAGAAAGTTACGGTTTTAGAGGAAGAGTTTGAAGTGATTGGCGTTATCGAGACCGATATGGAATTTCTGGGCGGAGGCAGTGAGAAAAATGATTTTTTAAGTAATCAATTGCCCAATCTTCATGAAGCATACGTAATGCCGATAACTACCGCTGAAGACATTCTGGAAACGCTGAATATTTTCAGGATTATGATTGATTTTAAGACTACCGAAGCGGTGCCGGATGGCGTAGAACAGATTAAAACAGTGATTTTGGAACAGCACAAGGGAATCAAGGATTTTTCCGTTCTTACCACCGAAGATCTATTGGATTTGTTTGACCAGTTCTTTGGGATTCTGACCAGCGCAGTGGTCGGGATCGCAGCCATATCATTGATTGTGGGAGGAATCGGCATTATGAACATTATGCTGGTTTCGGTAACGGAACGCACCCGGGAAATCGGCATTAGAAAAGCGTTGGGCGCTACCGGAGGCAATATTCTGTTTCAGTTTCTGGTTGAATCGGGCGTGCTCAGTTTGATCGGCGGTTTTATTGGAGTGCTCCTTTCCTTTGCCGTAACCCAAATAATTACCCAGTACGCCGGTATTCCAACATTAATAACCGCTAAGGCTTTAATTCTGTCAGTAGGAGTTTCGGTAGGAGTGGGAATAATCTTCGGCTTAATGCCCGCCTCTAAAGCAGCCCGCAAGAATCCGATTGACGCTTTAAGATACGAGTAGC